>JAEOTV010000112.1 GCA_016839635.1 Promethearchaeota archaeon
GAAGTATTAAAAATTCCTTTAATAATAGTGGAATTAGGTAAAAAAACTACTAGAAAAAATATAGCAGATACAGTACAATTAATTGATCTTGCTCCAACAATTTTAGATTATTTTGGAATTGAAATTCCTGATACATTCCAAGGAAAATCTCTCCTCACTTTGCTCAAAGGTGATAAATTAAAAAAAAATGATATAATCATTTCTGAATGTTACCAAAAAAATGGACTTATGAAAAGAAATAGGAATGAAGGGAATATTTTATTAGCAATTCGGAAAAAAGAGTGGAAGTATATTTTTAATGAAGAAAAGAAAGTTGAATTTTTATTTAATTTGAAATCAGATCCACAAGAGAAAATGAATTTAATAAAAGAATATCCTGAAAAAACTGATGAATTTAGAAAAATAAAAGAATACCATCTTAATAAATCTTATAAACCAAATGAGGAACAATCAAAAATTGTTAAAGCTATTAATTTATTAAAAAATAAATGACTAAAATAGGTTTACTGTAATTGAAACCTACAAACTTGATTAATAATTATAAATTTAAGACTTGCTTTTGAATTTTAATTAATTCTAAAATTCCTTTTTCTCCTATATTCATTATCTCATTTAATTTGTCCTTATTGAATGTAGCACCTTCTGCAGTTCCTTGGATTTCAATAATTTCAGAATTTTCATTCATTACAACATTGAAGTCTACATCAACTTTAGAGTCTTCACTATAATCTAAATCTAATAGAATTTGATTATTTTTTATTCCTAAAGAAATTGCTCCAACTACTTTGTAATCGGGAAACTCATATATTAGTTGTTCGTTATACAGATAATTTATTGCATCAAAGACTGCTACAAATGCTCCTGTAATTGAAGCACATCTCGTTCCTCCGTCAGCTTGAATTACATCGCAATCAATCCTAATTGTACGCTCTCCTAGTTTTTCATAATTGAAAGCTGCTCGGATACTTCGCCCGATTAACCTTTGAATCTCAAATGTTCTTCCTCTATGTAACTCTCTTTGATTTCTTATTTGTGTGGCTCTCGGTAACATCGAATACTCCGCAGTAATCCATCCTGTTCCAGTATCTACTAAAAATCGTGGTACAGACTCTAAAACTGATGCAGTAACGATAACTTTAGTGTTACCTTGAGTGATTAAAACAGAACCTTCAGGATATTTAAGATATGCTCTTTCTATGGTTGTCTTTCTTATTTCATCAAATTTCCGGCCATCAACTCTTATATTTCCAGGCATTTTTAGTATCTCTTTCATTAAATCCTAATTAAATATAGGTACAAATTACTAGAATTAGTTGTTTAATTCTAAAAAAGTATGTTAATATATCTTTTTATAAGTAAAAAAGTTTCTAAAATTAGAATCTTTGGTATTTACTTTGCAGTCTAATTTTTAGCTTTGGATGATTCTACAAGCATTTATAATTTCCTTCCATATTGCTTCAACACTTATACCTTTTAATATAACTGATCTCTTTTTTAACCGTTCGAGAATTTCTTTTTCTCTCTGTGGTTGATGTACATCTATATTTAATTTTTTTTTAAGAATTCCAATTTCTATAACAATCTTTGCACGCGTATTTAACAAATCCGTAATTTTATCATCTATCTTATCAATTTTTTTCCTAGATCTCTCAATTTTTTCCATTAACAATCTTCTTTGAAATTTTGATAACCTTTCTAATTAATCCAAATATGATTATAAAAGATATTTAGAACAATATTTAAATATCATAAGTTTTTAATAAAAAATATATTTAAAATTCGAGTCGAGCCCTTATGAAGCTAAAATTTACCTATATAAAAGACCAATCCTATATTATAATTCCTATTATATGTCTATTTCTATGGGCTTTGATATCTCAAATTAAAGATAATTTCGCTATCGTAGCTTCTGATTATTCAGCATTTTACGATTCGGGTAAATATATATTCACTCATCCAGAAAATGTATATTCTAACTTAATTAACCCTAGATATCGATATTTACCTAGTTTTGCCACAATATTTTCAATTATGACAATTTTTCCTTATGAGATTTCTGCAGTGATATGGTTTTTTGTACTATTATTTTTTGGAGGTTTATCTATTTTAATATTTAATAGAATCATGATTTTGAAGGGAATAGAAAATAAGCTTCTACGATTTATTTTTCTTTTTGTAATCTCTAACGGATTGAAAATTATGCAAACTTTTGATATTCTTCAAACTAAGATAATTGCTCTCTCTTTTTTGTTATTATTTTTAATGAGAGAAATTAAATACAGACAATTAGAAAGTAATGAATTAAACGGTTTTAAATTTAACTTTATTCAACTATCTCTTTTAATATTTGTAATTGGTATGATGCCCTTTTTCATTTTTTTAGCAGCAATTTATTTACTTTATGATGTCAATTATAGAAATATTTTTAGCAGAAATCAAATAAAAAAATATCTAATACTTATATTTGTATTTTTATATCAAAATTTTATGTTTTTTGTTTCTCCTGTATTGATATCTGGATTTTTCGAAGGTACATCTAATGCTTTTAAAACCGTTTATCAAATCTATACGCCATCGGAAGTAGTAGCAGAACAAAAAATTTTTTCAATTATTTCATTGTCTTGTTTAATATATGCTCTTTTTATTACTAATGTTAACACTCTATTAATAGCTATTATTTTTATATCATTAATGATTCTCTTAACAGTTATAATACTTTTCAAAAAAAATATGTCACTTGAAAGTAAATTTGGCTACTTTACTTTATTTTCCTTATTTTTTAATGTATATCCACGACCGAACACTATGGTTGTTTTTATGCCATTAATTGCTCTAGCTTTTGTAAGAAAAATCGAAATAAAAGGTAAAATAATTGAATTCATCAAAATTAATTTTAAATTTTTAATTGGACTTATTTGTTTATCATTGCTTTACCTAATGCCTCCAATACATTACATTTATGAAATATTTCCGTTCTTAATGGATATACCATATTCATTATCAATATTGTTGATGAGATGGACTTTCTTGTATGTCATTATTGCTATTTCCCTCCTTTATTTAGATAAGAGAGAGAAAGTTAGGTTAGAATAATTTTATTCTCAATTTCATCTAATCATAATTAAAAATTAATTTATTGCCCTATAAACCATTTATTTCATCTAAGAGATGCTGAAAATTGATTTCTAAGGCCCCAACAGGAAATTCTAATTTGAAATTCAATAACACCTCTGGATTTAATTCACCAATTTCCCCAATAATAGAATTCTTTAAATAAATTTTACCAAAACGACCATTAATATAGCTAGGGTTTTTTTCAGATTTAACCTCATAATCTTTATTAAATCCAAGTGAAGTCATTATAAAGTCTAAAGCAGATCTGATCTCTGTAAAATCTGCATTCTCATGATAAGTAGCAGCTGAGAGATGTATTTCTCTTTTTGCACCAGTTTCTTCTCTTTTATCTAGTAAAATTACATCACCGACTTCAAAAATCTTTATTGGTTTTTCTTCAGAACGGTTATTTAATATAGTTTCTAATAATTTTGGCAAAATACTTGTTCTTGTTGTATTATATTCTTTTGAAACCGGATTTAAAATCTGAATATTATCTGTTTCGATAAATTTTTGCTTCATATATTCATAATGTTTCTCAGAGTTAGATAAGATTAAATTCAAGACTTCTAAATATCCTGCACCAATCATTATAGTTCGAATTTGATTTAAAAACTTCTGTATTGGATGATACTCTCCAATACCACCTTTTCTAATAGTTTTTGGAAGTTTATTATATCCATATCCAATAGCACATTCTTCAGTTAAATCTACAACATGCATAATATCTCCTCTAAAAGCAGGTACCCAGACGTCTAAATATCCCCTTTTACTCGATTGTTTAGCATCTAGCCTAACTTTATTAAAACATTTTATCATTTGCTTAGCTGATAAACTTATTCCTATATAATTGTTGATGTAATCAATCCCAACCTCCCATTTTTCAAGATTCAGATTAGGGGTTATTATTTCCTTTCCTTTCTCGTAATTTACTTTAACACTTTCAATCTTAGCACCCATATCTGCTAGAGTTGTTGATAAAATATTTAAAGCTAAACTTACAGCTTTGAAATCGGTTCCAGTTAAATCTAAAAAAATATTTTTCGTTTCCTCTGTTACTGTCGTTAAAATGCCATTAATAACAGGAGGAAAAGATAAAACTTCATCATTATTATCAAATATTATTGGATATACTTCTTTTCCTTCTAAGATATGAGCATACTCTATTCCTTTCTCATGTAATAGTAATATTTCTTCTAAATTCATAGAATATCCATCTCCATGTAATGGAATAAAACTTACAGAATCAGGTTTAACAGCAGTATATCTATAAGGAGGTGTAATTTTTTCGAGATCATGAACACCAATTGCTACTTTTTTTCTATTTCTCCCAACTGCCCAATGAAGGTGTTCTTGAATGGTCATTAATGTTGCAACTTCATCCTCATCTAAATCAACATCTCTAATTACCCCACATACTATATAAGGACGAACTTTATTGACACTTGGATCAACATTTAATTCAATCTTCCCTGGGGTAATTTCAAAAGAAGGTATTCCCAAATCTATTTCATAATATCCTTTAAGGGCTCTAGCAATCCCTTCTGGGCTAGAGTAATCAGGTCTATTTGGATTATATTCTACTTTAATCTTTTGCTCTTCTTCATTTACATTCTCCAAATCTAAGCCTATCCATTGTAAATCATATTCCAATTCTTTTATATCTAAGTTTTTACCAACTAATCTTTCCAATCGTTCAAGTTTTAATTCTAAGGTTGGCATGTTTTTTCTACCTCAATTTTAAATAGATTGACTCCTCAACCATTTTATTGGATTTATATATAAATCTCTAATATCTTTCCTTCCAAAATATAACATAGCAATTCTTTCAAGTCCTTGACCCCAAGCTAAGACACGTGTTGGTTCTTTGATCCCCCATGGATAGGTAACTTCTGGTCTGAAAATTCCTGAGCCTCCCATTTCTAGCCATTCACCTAGTTTATCATAATAAACAGAAACTTCCATACTAGGCTCAGTATAAGGAAAAAATCCTGGTCTTGTTATAATCTTCTTAAACCCTAATTTTCTGTAGAAATCTGAAAGTAAACCTATTAAATCACAAAGAGTAGCATTATCGTCTATGACAATTCCCTCTACTTGAGTAAATTCGGCTAAATGGCTTCTGTCTAATTTTTCATTTCGAAATACTCTATCAACGCAAAACACTTTTAAGGGTACTTTTTCATTGTTTTTATAAAATCGTGCTAATCGTCTTATTGTAGTCGCTGTTGTATGTGTTCTTAAAACTGTTTTTTTAGCTGTTTCGATATCCCATTCATACCTCCAACCGCGAGAGCCTGAATCACCACCATTTTCATGAGTTTCCTTAACTGCTTGTATTTTATCACTTTCAGGTAATTTCGCGACATTTGGATTATTTAAATAAAAGGTATCTTGCATTTCTCGAGCTGGATGATCTTGGGGCTGAAAGAGGGCATCAAAATTGTAGAATGCACTTTCTATTATAGGACCTCTAATTTCAGTAAATCCCATCGATAAGAAAATTTCTCGAATTTCATTGATTAAGTTAACCATTGGATGAAATTTTCCTGCTTTCAATAATGGCCCAGTTTTAGAAACATCAAAAGGCTTCAGTTCATATTTATTCCAAGTTCCCGAACTAAGCATCTCAGGTGTAATTTTACTAATTTGCTTTAGCTCTTGAATTTTGGAAATTGCAATTTTTTTCCCATTTTCTGTTAAATATATTATTCTCTCAGTCTTATGTATTCTCTTAATTAATTTTCTCTTATTTAAGAAATCTAATTGCTTTTTTTCATCTTTCGATAGAGTAGAATAGTCAATTGTAGGAGTCCCTTCGAATTTTCCAAGAAATATTTCTAGTTCTGTTTGAGGAAATTTTTATGTTATAAGATAAATTCTATTTTCTCCAGAAGATTTACTTTGAGCAGTCCATCGGTTTTTTTTTAAATTTGAAATTCCTACATAAAATAATTTTATCTCCATTTTCGATCTTTTAAACAACTCATCTAAACTTAATTGTTTAATATCATTTTCTAGTAAAACATTGACTAGTTGGCGTTCAGGAAGTCCTTTTCTTAAATATTCGATACCCTCCTCATTTAAACAAACTTGGTCCACCTCTTTTTCCTTGAAACCCCCTAAATCATACTCAATTAAATCATTAATCGTTGACATAAGCACAATATAATCAATTTTTAGTTCTCTAGCTAAATCGTTAGCTAAAACTTCATTAGGCTTTTTCTTCAATACTTTTAAAATTTCAATAGTCTGCTTTTTAAGTTTGACTGACATATTCATCAGCAATAATATTTTACTTTTCTATTATATCTTTAAAAATCTCTAATGTATTTAAATCTTTTGTGAATATAATCATTGTAAATCGTCCGATCTTGAATTAGAAAGATTTTATTCCTTAGTACAAATTAAAATTTTTGTTTTAGAATTAAGAAAAACTGGAAAAATCCGCAGCCAAGAGAATAATATTAATTTAAAATTGACATTCCCTTGGCAAAATAAAAAATTTAGAGAAAAATGAATTTTGATCGATATTTTTATGGGATTTAATAATTAATTTATTTAGGTTCATAGTATCTACTCAAGAATTCATTTTAACTATAATAATGATGTGTTTAATTACTAAAAAAATTTACTTCCTAAATTAAAAATTAGTATTTTAATATTCTTATCTATTATAAGCAATATCTCAATTAAAATAAGGTAATTATCCTTTCTTATTTACTTCCTTCAATTTTTTGATGATTTACTAAAAATCTTATAAAAAAGTATTCAAATCTCAAAACTCGAATGACTGATAAATTTTGTATGAAAAAGTATTAAAAATAATTTAAATTAAAAATTATAAGTACTAAATTTGACAAAAAAATAGGTAGATATTAAATGTTAAGAAAAAAAACTCATGTATTTCTTATAATCATTCTATTAACTTCCGTTTTCAGCATATTTCTTTTCTCTAATTCAGTGTTAAACAATTCTACTATTGAAGATGTAGATGATAATCCTATTGACTTATATGATTTAAGATTGAGTGGGCCACAAATTAATATTACCACTCCTGAAAATATTACTTATTATAATCCAATGAGTGGGTATTATCCCTGTACCTATGGATTTGAAAATGATGTTGATGGAGCTGATCCTATAGATTGGACTGTGGATGAAGCTGGTGGACCTATACGGGTTCTCTCAGAAGTAGATGGCCATAAAAAGGTAGTAGAGATAAACGA
>JAEOTV010000017.1 GCA_016839635.1 Promethearchaeota archaeon
AAAATGCAATTGAACGCTCAAATCTTCCTTTGACTGATATGATACCAGGAGCAAAAATTATTGCTGAATCTCCAGGAGGTGCTTGTCCAAGATAATCAATATCCATTTGAGAAAATAAAAAAGTCGAGATCAAATTAAATAATAATGTAATAATACTTATTGTCTTCATAATTATAAATTTCAGGGTATAAAAATAATATTACAGAAACTGAAAAATGACCTAATATATGCATACCGCATTTTCTAAAACCACTTTTTTAAAATGACCTTCATAATACTGACAGAGGAGTAAAATAATGAAAATTCGGTTTTCAGCTTTTTTCCCGAAATTAAGGTGGCGAAATACACCTTCGCTCTGCCACGGGGATAGTCAACTTTAAGAATTTTCTTTATTTTGCAAAAATATAAGAAATCTTACTTTCCATTAAATTAGTATACATAGTTGTATAAATAGATTAAACGAATTAATAATTTCACTTAATTCAAGTTAAAAGCATCAATTAAGCACTCCATACCCATTTTGCTCCGTTTCTCTCCGCAAAAAGAGTGTTCCGCTAATTAATCTGAAGAGATAAACTTAATACTCCTCCCCTCTTTTTATGCTTTAAATAATGTATATTGGATAGAAGCAACTGTTGGTCTGGTAGTCCAAAGCTATCTTAATCCCGACAAATCAGGACAGGCCCCGACTAAAGTCGGGACAGGCTATAATGCTTAAGCATTATGAGACACATATTTACATACGTTTCTTATAACTTAGTAAGCAAAGCGAACGATCTCATAGAAGCGCAGCGATTAATTGGCATTATAAATAGCTTTTGAATATTGAAATTATTTAATCCATGAATAAAAATTATCTTGATTTATTACCTCAAAAGAAGCTTCCGGATAAGCTTTTAGCCATTGTGGCGGAATCTTTGCTTGAGAGTCTTTCCATTTAAATTCATATCCATAAAGTTTTCCGTCTCTCTCTTCAATCCAATCAATTTCCTGTTGTTCATAGGTTCTCCAGAAATAATTATTCACCGATATTTTGTTATATTCCTGGTATTTAAGCCTCTCGCTTATCATATAGTTTTCCCATAGCTGTCCTGTATCATTTCGTGAAGTTATTGGATTAAAGTTGGCAATAATTGCATTTCTGATACCATTATCCAGAAAATACCATCTTGAGTTCTTAGTTATTTCTTTACGCAGATTTCTGCTAAATCCTTCAACCTTGTGTAAGATATATACTTTGCTCAATAAATCAAGATACTTTTCAACTGTATTTTTACTTATACCTAATTGACTACCAAGTTCTTGTAAAGATACTTCACTCCCAATTTGAAATGCTATTAATCTCAACAGATTAAATAATTTTTGAGAATTTTTAATGTTTTCATAAACAAGAATATCCTTTAACAAGTATGAGCTAACTAATTCGTTCAGATAATCTCTTTTATCTTTCTGATCTGGTATATGAATGAGCTCTGGATAATTGCCGTAAACAAGTCTTTCTTTAAGTTTGTCAATTTTGGATATGCTATTTTCAATTTGGTTCAACTCATTCTCGGAAAATGCATATAATTTGAACGTGAACTTTCTGCCTGTCAATGGTTCCCCGGCATCTTTATGTATATCGAATGAAGATGAACCTGATATAATAATTTTTAAGCCTTCTATTTCGTCTATCATCAATTTAAGAATCTGTCCTATATCCGGTATCTTTTGAGCTTCGTCAATATATAATAACTTATATGTTCCCAGTAATTGTTTATAATTCTCGGCTGTTCTAATTACAAGTTTGTCGTGAACGTTTATATCCTCTCCATTTAAAGATAAATACGGTTCATTTATCTTTTTTAGTATTTCTTCAACAAGAATCGTTTTTCCTACCCTTCTGGCTCCAAGAACCATTACAACCTTATTGGGTTGCAATTTTCCAATAATTTTATTAGTCAGGTCTCTATTTAAAATAAGCATAATTCCGTCAATTTAATGACGCAATTTAATTTAATTACGTCAGATATACAAATATTTCAAATGTTTTTTCACTCCACACCCATTTTACTCCGCTTCTCTTCGCAAAAAGAGTGTTCCGTTAAGAAGCATCGTACACGAAAACTTTTATGCCTGCGCGCTTTATTAATGTGCCCTAAGAGGATTTATTCTGGTAAGGAGCTAATCGAACGTTCAGCCCTAAGCTATGTTAACACCTGTCTGCCGACAGGCAGGTAATGCTTGCAGCATTATATTAAATAGCATAATCTAAGTTATTTCTTGAGAATATCCTTTATACCTAAATCTTTACAAATCTTCCTGCAAAGATTTTCCTTAATATCAGGATGTCTGGGAACTGTTGAAAGTCTATT
>JAEOTV010000113.1 GCA_016839635.1 Promethearchaeota archaeon
AGCCAAATAAGTTTCATCTTCTTGTAATGTAAGTTTCATTTCAGTTCCATATATATCTGCTCCGTGAGCTTTTTCTGAAAGACCAAAGGCAAATATCGCTCCTTCGCTAAGTAATTGGGCTGCTTTCTTCTTTATTTCTTCATTCTTACTCATCCATATGGGTCCAAGTCCCAAAATGGAGACTTGCCAAGTGTACCAATAATTAAGACCATAAAATGCTAAAATTTCGTTGAATTCACAAATACGCCAAGTATCCCAACGATAATTCTCGTCAGTACCAAATGGAGTAGGGGTTAAAAGTTGTGCAAAAATTTTGTTGTTTTTTTGAAACTCAATAAAATCAGAATACCAAACCTTTTCGTGATAATCTTCTTTTAGTTTTGCTTTGCCCTTCTTTTCGAAAAAATCAATAGTTTTGAGCATAATCTCCTTAGACTTCTCATCAGGATAATAACGATCATGCTTTTTAGGATTTAATAAAATTGTCATAGTTTTTATATCTCTTTTCAATTATTTGATTAATTTTAAAAATCGTTATAAAATTTTAAAAATTTGGATTATATCCCCCTTTGTAGAAAGTTATTTAATAATCTCAAATAAATGAAAAGATGAGAGCTGAAGACAGCAGTACTACACCAACCATCGAAAAAACACATCCAAATGAAAAAGCAGTTAAGATTTAACCACTTATGATAGAATTGTTAAATTATTTATATTAATGATCATTCAAACAAATTTTAAATCTTTATTTTTTCATTCATTTAAATAATTCCTGTTTATCTTCAAATTTCGATTTTAATTCGAGAAACCTTTTTAAAACTTTAAAGAAAGTCTTTATATCATTTGGATCTAACTCTTTCTTCATCCTCTCCATAGCAAATAATCGTCTTTTAAAAAATGTATGATATAAATCAATCCCTTCTTTAGACAGATATAGATTAACAATACGACGATCTTTATCATCATTAATTCTGATAACTAAACCGAAGTTTACCAATTTATCAATTCTCCTAGTGGCAGCACTGGGAATCAATTTTAAAAACTTTATAATTTCTGACATAGAACAATTGGGGTGTTTCCCAATATAATTAATTAAAAATATTCCGGTTCCAATCTGTTTTCCTTTATATTCAAATGCTTCCATACCTTGAGTAAACCGTTCAACAAAAGTTGTAAAAATCTCTATTAACTGCTCTTCTTCACCATTCATTGAATAAATTAAGCTTTACATGAATTTAATATTTTTGCATTTTTGGAATATTTGCAGAAATGCAAATAGTTATATATGTTTATTCATAATATTTTAATATGTCATTACACCAAGATTCCCCTCAAGGCCCCTTCCCTCCCAAAGGTGAGCGAGCATTTTTAGAAATCTGTCATAAATATCCTGAGCAAGTAGTAATGAGTCATAAATCTTCTGTAATGGAAGGTTTTGAGTATCTATTTAGTGTAGGACTCAGCTTTTTTAGTGATGGGACTAAATTGTCAAAGAGAAAAATGATGAAGGAGAGATTCTCCGCGTTCTCCCAGGGTAAAGGGAAAATATCAAGCCTATTAATCATGATGAAGATCTTTCCTAAAATATTTTTAGGATTGAAAAGATGTTATCGAGATTTAAAACCTTATATTCAAGAGATTAAGAATTCATCATTTAAACGCACAGATGTTCCACTTCCTTCAATTAACCATGAATTATGGGAAGAATTAAACATTTATGCTGCAAAAAAATGGGATATAATTAAAATTGGTTTCACTGAACTTCCATCAGAATTAATATTTAAGGATAAATTGGTGCTTTTTCGGTATGCACTTGTCTTTATACAAGAAATGGACAAGGATAAGATTGATCAAGCGCCCTTATCTGCTGCAGGTAGGGAAGTAATGAAAATATATGCGACTTTAGGACAAGCTGTTAATGGTATAGCTAAATGGTTACGAAAAAGAGGTATTCGTTGTCAAAGTAATCATCCATTAGGCGGTCTTGTTTGCACACCGCCCCTTGCTGGAAAAGCGGGGATGGGAGGGCAAGGAATGCATGGGATGCTTATTACTCCTGAATTTGGACCACGCCAAAGGATTGCACCGATTTTTATCGAAGAAAAGATATTTGAGTTTACCGACAACTCAGATCATCAGTGGATTGAAAAACAATGCAAAACCTGTAGAATATGCCAAGAAAACTGCCCCTCGGGAGCTATTCAAGAAGAAAGGAAAATAACCATTGATAA
>JAEOTV010000033.1 GCA_016839635.1 Promethearchaeota archaeon
GATATTTCAAATTACTAATTTTGCCTTTTGCTATTTCAAACTCTTCCTTATAACTATTTTGGGTTACATTACCATTATGTACCACTAAATCAATATCTTTAATTGCATTAATTTTAGCTATGGCTTGGTCTAAATTTGTATTCAAATTTTCTGATTGTCCGTTAATTAAAGAATTAGAGATTTGAATAAATTTACATATTGGCTTTTGATTTTTTTCTAATTCTAAAGGGAGATAGTAATTTACTTGACGTTGAATTTCACGCTTTGAATTTGAATCTAAGATAGGAATTATTTTAAATTTGATACTATTTTCTTTGATGTCAATAATTGAATAAGTGAATAACTCTCGATATCTTGTCTTATTACAACAAAATGTCCCCGCATTAAAAATAAATAAATCTTTTTCACTACTACTAACAGTATATAGATTTGAAGTATGTCTATGACCATTCAAAATTAGATCTGCTTTTGTTTCTAAAAGCATTTTAAGCATATCCCCTGAATCATCAATTGCAGATCTTTCTTTCCCTGTATTAGGAATTGGGATGAGTTGATGATGAAAACAAACAACTTTAAATTTGTTTTCTCTCTCGGGTTTTTCCAATCGACGTCTTACAGCATCGATTATATTATGATGTATAATTCCTCCTGGTAAGTCTGGTTTAGTACTATCTATTCCAATTACATATAACTCATCATCTTCATATTCATAGTGCCTCTTTCCAATCATTTCTTCAAAGAGTAAATACCCTACGTTCATCGCATCATGATTTCCAATAAGAATCATTATTGGACATTTAGAGATTGGTTTAAATTTTTTAAATTGCTCCATTGCATACTCATATTCTAAAAGAGTGCCAGTATGAGTAATATCTCCAAGATGTAAATATAAATCGACATTATTTATCCTATTTATCTGTTCAATACCTAAATTGTAAGCATGAAGGTTAAATGGACCTCTAGATCGAGTAATATGAGTATCTGATATTAGAACAATTCTTTTTTTTGATTTAGATTTGTTCTCAGGATTTATTTTAAAGGTCCTTTCTGAAATCATCTTTATCTAATTTTCTTTTATTTTTGCTGGATGTCCAATATATATAGAATCTTGCTCTAACACATCATTAACTTTTGTATAAGAATGAGCAGATAATTTCGAACCTCGCTTAATATGGGTTCCTGGTAATAATACACATTTAGCTCCGATTAGAACATCATCTTCAATAATTATTTTTTTTAAAATAAACTTATCTTGCTCAATTCCAAAACTCAAGAGAGTACTATTCATTCCAATAATAACATTTTTTCCAATAGAAACAAATTCAGAAGAGATCCAACAATTATCATGTATCCCTCTCTTTCCAACCTTTACACCAAAAAATCGGAATGTGAAACGATTTTTAAACCAGGGAAATGGATTTGAAGCACTTATAAAAAGTGGCCATTTTTTAATGATATTTCTCATATTCCAATAAGTGTAATTCTTATCTTTTATATCTCTCTTAAATATTCCCTCATTTGGAAGAAAAATTAAATTTATTAAAGTTAAAATCAAAACAGAAATTAATATAGCACTGAATTGCAATAAATAAATTAGAACTATGATATTTAAAGGTGAAAGTAAAAAGAAAAATAGATATAATCCTTCTCTCCAAAAGATAACAAGATATGTATATTCAAAGAGAATGCATGGAATAAAACTAAAAATAAGTATAATAGAATAAATTGCTAAATATTTGTTTCTTAATCTCTCATCTATAGGCGTAGGAGAATCTCCTTTCAAGCTGGCAGGTTGGAACATCCTTTAATTATTCCCTCCGCTAGTATTTTTATTGTTAAGATTAGGATCTTCTATAGTACCTTTTTTAACTCTTTCTACCTTTTTTTGAGATTCTTCTACAGATTGGATTTGAAGGGTCATGCTAACTGGAATACCAACATGAATTAAATCACCTTCTAAAACTTGATTTATCCACGTATAGCTATTTACTCCCAAAATAGCACCATCTTTGAGAATCGTGCCAGGACTGATTATAGTTTGAGGTCCAACAATGCAAGTATTCCCTATTTTAACTTTTTTAATCAAAATTTTGTCTTGGTATATTAGATGTGAAAAAATGCAAATATTTAGAGATGTCATTGTATAATCTCCAATCTCTACAAATTCAGGATCTATATACCCTTCGTAAGCAACTACATTTCTACCAATTTTAACCCCAAATAACCGATATACAATAATATCTGACCATGGTAAAGGTAAAGCTCTTGCTAACCAAATTGGAAAGTAAGCTGTCCAAAATCTTCGATGAGTATATTTCCATTCTTTACTTCCTCTTCCAAATACGCCCTCTTTAGGAGGATAGAGTTTATTTAAAATTTTAAAAATTATAGCTGAGAAAATAATTATAGAAAAAGCAAAAAGAAGTAGATTACCATAAATATTTAGTGGAAGCAATATCCATTCCCACCACTCACCGACTAAAATAAATGGTAAAAATGACTGGCCTGTTAGTAGAAAATAGAGATCATTATAGAACCAAAGATTTATTAAAATTACCACGAGGCACCCTACATAAAACTGCAATAGGATGATTAAAGTAAATGGTGTTTTATAAACTCCTGAAGTGGAAATATATTCGATTCCACCTTGCGAATCTTTAGTATTTTCCATTTAGGTATTCAAAGTTGTTTATGATTTCCTTATAATATAGTATAAGTTTGAAATTAATTAAATCATAATATTAAATTTTGCGAATTGAAGTCATAAAGTAAAAATAATTAAAAACTTAATACACTATGATTTATATATTATTAAAAAAATAAATTCATAAAATCTATTCAAAATAATAAAATTATTCCTATAAGGTGAAAAATAATTAGTATCGACTGGGA
>JAEOTV010000114.1 GCA_016839635.1 Promethearchaeota archaeon
CAAAAAATAAATAGATCTTGTTAAGGAGATTAGGGATAGATTATGACATATAGTCCATTTGAACCCAGAGTTTTACCGATATTTATCTATTACATTTTTCTTACTATTTTTGGGGCATTTATAACTGTAAAAATGTATTACAAATGGCGAGAGCGGAAAGTATCTCCACCTAAGTATCTCACATTAGCTTTTTGTTTCTTAACTATTGCGCTACTAGGAATAAGTATAGGCTTAGCTGAAGCTGCAATAACGGGATTTTATAAAGAAATATATAGATTTTCATTACCTTTCGGCTATAGTATGGTAGTGATATCAAATGTTTTTCTATATATTTTTTCCAGCAATATTACAAATAAAGGAGAGAAGGCTTATAGTATCGTAATAATTTTTAGTGTTCTTCTAATTGTAATTTTATTTCTACCTTGGAATTGGTGGGGAGTACCTTCTTCTGATTATGCTGGGCAAATTAGTATACGTATTTATTCAACAGTAGCTCTAGTTGTTTATTCCTATTTAATATATGGATACATAGCTTACATCTCATTCAAACTAAGAAAGAAAGCTGAGAATAGAATTACGCGTTTTGGATTAATTTTATTATTTTATGCAATGATAAATTTAATGTTATTGTTTTTAATGTTAATCCTAGATACTTTAATGATTTTCCTTTTTAGCCATCCTGGATATTCTGAATTCACATATATAGCTTGGATATTTGGAATTATTTTTATAATTCTAGCTTATTTATCATTAGTAATGCCTGAATGGCTTGTAAAAAGAATAGAGAAATAAACCTGTAAAAATATTCAAAATTTTCTTTTTTATTTTAGACTCAATATTGAAACCTAACTTTTTTCCTATTAGTCCTGATTCTATTAAATTCTTTAAACCTCCTAAAGTTATATTATATCCCATTGGAATTTTACTCAGCAGTATTGCTGTAAACATTTTTATTCATGGAAACGACTTTTTCCCTCAAGAAATATTCTCACTAAATCATGAAACGCTTGTTGTGATTGGAATTATTTTTAGTTTTTTTGCTGGAGGGATAGTAGGTTTAGACTGGTTTAGATTATTTGCATAACTATATCCAGAATTATACCTAAATTTCGAGCAGGTTTTAGAAAACCTTAGAAAGAATAGTTAAACTAAATCCCTTATAGATCTTTTATGGATCAACTTTATAAGTTTTTTACTGAAAAATCCTGTTGCAATGACATCAGAGAAAGCTAATCTGTCAATGTATAATCTTAGACTTTTAATCTTATAATTTTGATATTCCAAGACCTCAGCAACCTTAACGCTTAATTCTTTACCTTGATTAAAACTAACATGGATTATGAATTCTTCAAAAAAAATGTTCTTTTCAACCATTATAACAATTGGTTCAAATTTAATTGTATCAAACAAATTAAAGAACCAATTGAGCCAGTCTTTTAATTTTTCTTTTCCTTTAATTTTTAAGCCAAATATCTCAATTTCACAATCTTGCGAAAAATATGGGATGAGTTTATCTGTATCCTGTAATTCTAAATCATTATCAAGTTCTTCTGCAAGTTTAAGAATTTTATCCTTATTTTGATCTTCATTCATATGATATCGTTTCTTTTGATACTAAATAATTATTAAACTTTAGAATTACATCTGTAAATAAAAATCTATTCATTTATCATTCATGAAATCAGACGTTAGCTAATATTCCATTCCGAAAATCCAAGAATACTTCCACAGAAAGGACAATACCACATTTTTTTTCTGCGAGTATATTCACCCTTAAATCCTTGATATTTTTGATGCCTTTTTTTATCTATCTTTGTAGCATAGAAATCATATATATGTAGTTCTTTTTTACAATAAGGACATTTTGGCTTTATATGAGGGGCTGAATTGAAATCATATCCACAGTTAGGGCATTTTTGTATAGAAATATCAAACTCTTTTCCGCATTCCCAACAACCTTTATTAAACATAGGTTAATCAATTATGACTATAAATTATTGAACTTCCAATTATTATTATTAAAAATTAAGCTACATTTATTTATATAGGTTTCAATTATTATTTTATTAGGAAAAAGATAACCTTACAAATTTGTAATATTAAACATTTTTAACCAAGAAAACTGTATTTAAATTAAAACAAAGAATTTCTCAAAATCAAAATGTCCGATGAAGAACTTAGAGATCAAATTAATAAAATAGCAGTTCAAATAGAAAAAATTGAACAAGTAGCAAAACAAAAAGAATCTTATATCTCAAATAAGCTTAGTGGAGAATTTGATCCAAAAATCAGTGAAATTGAAGGAAA
>JAEOTV010000057.1 GCA_016839635.1 Promethearchaeota archaeon
CGAATGGATTTAGGTATAATAATTCTTCCTTCTTTAATACCTCGCCTTATAAAATCAACATCTACTTGTTCATTTTGAGCGACAATCTCCATATCTCTGGTAATATTACCATTCTTAGCTGTTTTCATTAATGTAGACAAGTCTTCGAACCTACTTCAAATGTTATTCAATAAATATCGAATGTTTTCTCTATTACAAATAATACGGCTAAAATTATATTCTTTTGTCTTATGATTTAGAAATAGTACATTAAATCATTTTTTCTGACTGATTAATACAATAATACCTAAAAATGAAAAAAAAAAGATTTTGTTATAAATTATACTTCTGCTGGTGGTGCCATATCTAGTATTTTGTAAGCTTCTGTGAAATCCAAAAAAATATCTGTTTTGTATCTTAATCCATCAATTTTAGATGCTAAGAAGAGGTTCTGTTTGGTATTACGCATTAATGCCTCCTTTTCTTTTCCCTTCATTACCTCACTAATACCATAAGCTAATATCACTCCGTTCTCATCAGAAGAAATGGCGATACATAAATTTTTCTCTATAGTTCTGTCAGGGGGATTATCTTTAAGATAATCAACAAAACTCTTTCCTATTTTATTTGCTTGGTCTGGTGGAAACCAAACTCTATTAAATAAAATTGTAATTTTGGACACCTTTTACATAATTTTTCAAGATTAGATTTCGTTGTAAGTCTAATTATGATGGATTATCATTTAAATATTTACATTTCTGTCACAAATAAAAATGAGTATATTCAAAAGAAGTTACAAGCTAAAATTTAATTAATTATTTTTTCTAATATCCTATTTTTAATTGTTTGAGAAGCTCAATTAAAGATTCAGTTAAATTATAATCCTTTAAATCATCAAAAGGAACAAATTTGGCATCTAGGGCATCATCTGCGGCCTTGGGTGGTTTGTCTGGATTTCCTTCTATTTGTTCTACAAAATAATTGATTAAAACATAATGATATTCAATTTTTCCAGAACTGTCATACATAATTTTATCTATTATACCTGCTAATTTTGATGTTTTGACTTTAAATCCAGTTTCTTCATAAGTTTCTCTCTCTGCTGCAACTTCTACCTTCTCTCCAAGATCTAAATGCCCTCCAGGAATGCTCCAATACCCCGCATCAGGGTTAAATTTTCTTTTTACTAATAGTAAATGGTTATCTCGTACTAATAATACTCCTACACCAATATGTGGTCTTACTGGATACCTTCTAGTATTAAAAGCCGTTAACTTTTCTTTATCAACCATTATTCAACTTTTTTTCTTTTTTTTTTTTTAACCAGTTATCTTTAAAGAGATTGATTGAATAATTTACAATTTCTCTAGCATCTTTCGTGTTTAACCATTCTTTAAATTTAACCCATTTGTGTGGTTCTAATCTTTTATATGTCTCATAGAACTCTTGAATTTCCTTAAGCCTATGCTTATGTACGTCTTGAATATCATTATATCCGCTAAATCTAGCATCATTAATTAAAACAGAAAGAATTTTTGGGTCATCTCCATGTTCATCTTCAATAATTAGAGCACCAATAACTCGAACTTTTACAATACACCCCACTTCGAGGGGTTCATAACTCAATATCATTATATCAAGAGGATCATCATCATCTGACCATGTTTGGGGGATAAAGCCATATTCTACTGGAAAAACAACTGAGGAAGGGATAACTCGATCCAACAAAAAAGCTTCCCATTCGGGTTTATACTCATATTTATCTCTCGAACCACTTATGACTTCAATTACAGCATTTAAAATAACTGGAGGATTATCTCCCGGGGGAATATCTTTCCATAAATTCATAAGTATCTAAATTTAATTACATTTTTTAAATATTTCTTCTTATCCCAGATATTTATTAATTTTTATTAAATGTGTTGATCTAATGGTTCGTCCATCTTATTGGCCTAAGAATGGAATGCCCGAAAGAACTGTACCATTCACTTGGATTGTTAAGAATAAAATGGCGGCTTCCTGGTGGCCAGATGCCCTCCTATTTGAGAAATATAAAAAAGAAGGCATTAAAGTTATTATAAATTGTTCTGAATTTGATAATAGGAAAGATATTCCAAAAGACTTTCAATTCTTTCATATAAATATACCTGATTATGGAACTCCTACAAATTCTCAATTAGAGAATTTTTTAGAAATTACAAATAGATTTGGGAAAAATAAAAATCCAATCGTGGTGCATTGTGTAGCGGGTTGTGGAAGAACAGGTATAATGGTTGTGGTGTGGGCTGCCTTTAATGGTTATATTCCAGAAGGATTGGATCCAGTAAAATGGATTCGAAAATTACGACCTTGCTGCCTAGAAACAAAAGAACAAAGCGAATTAGCACGAAAAATAGCTAATAAATATCGAAAATAACTTTAATGTAAAGTATTTAAGATTGTAATATATTTTATTATTAAGAATATAAATTTTTGATTGTTAATATACGCATATTTACTGAAGCCGATGCAAAAACCAGACTTTATCTACATGATTATGGACAATGTCATGGTATATCAGATTAATTTACCTTCTGATCTTCAAGGAAATCAATTGCAAAGGCATCTTAATAAATATAACGAAAAATACCTTGGAATCATTGCGGGATTTGATAAAAATTTCCTAGAACATTTCTTAATAATATCAAAAGGCAAAACCCAAGAAGATCTTGCAGATATATTAAAGAAGATGGAAAAAATTTCCTTCATGATTGGCCCTACAGGCAACCTAAATTATCTAACTCCGAATCAGATTCAGTATATCTTAACTAAATTAGGTTCATTAAACTTGAATGAGATTAAAGAACCTAAAATTAGTAAAATTGCAGATGAACAAATAGAAAAAGAGTTCGGGGGGACTCCAAGTGCTTCTTCTGCTTTAGAGAACCAATTATCCAGCGCAGCATTCTACTTACACTCTATTGGCTATTCAAATCAAGATATACAGGATAAATTTAATGAAGTGAGAGAAAATCCTTCAAAATTAGAGGCATTATTCACACTACAACCTAAAGAAATCTATAGCGTACCAGCAGAAATTCAACCCAGAAGTACACCTCCAGCAAGAGCTCAACGCGCATCAACTACTCAAACACCTTCTATTAATAGGAATCAACAGACTCAAAATGCGATAGAGCATCATGTAGATGCTATTCAACATGATATATCTGGAGATAGAGCCAAAAAAGTTGAAGAAATAATGCAACTTATAAAAGACCATGTTAGAGAGAACATGAATAACAGCTATGAGAGAGTTTTTAGACAGATCCACCCTGATCGATTAAATCGTGCTTTTAAAATGTTGAAAGATACTAAACGAAAATCAAAAAGAATGGATCTTTATTTAGAATGGTTCTTTTGTACCCATCTATTATCTAATATTGAAGTAAAAGTTGAACATTGGCAGACTAGTAGTGCCGCGAGTCATGGAAGTACGGGGGTTTATACTGCAGGAATTAATTTTGGACGTTATGACCAGATTATCAGAGAGTTTCCAGATTCAAAATTAACAAAGGTTATTAATATAGCAAGGCGTATTCTACAAAATCCCACTAAGAAAGCAATACAAAAACTAGGCCAAGATCTTATCGCAGAAACTGGCTTTGATGAGCATCTCTATTTTACTGATTAAAATTTCATGGCTTCCAGAATCATATTTTAGATTTTTAACCTGAATCTAATAAAGGTTTTTACTTCAAGTCAATACTAAGTTTTTAAAACTTTCCAATTTTGTCTGTCGATATATCATAAAAAATAATTAAGAGATATTTAACTTCAAAGATTTATATAGGCTTTTTCTAATATACATAATAATACTCTAAAAACTAAAAAGAGAGAATTATGAGGCGAAACGTAAAAATATTAAAAAGTTTTATTATTTGTGTATTTATTTGCGAGCTTATGTTTATAAATGGAGCAGTAGTATTCAGTTCAAATGGATGGGGGATGTTGGGAGATGAAATTGAAAGTAGTAATAAAATACATAGATATACTGCGGGAGGTGACATAAGTAATGTGGAAATCTCTTCAGATGGACAGTATTTTGTCGCGGAAGGGGAAAATATGTTATATTTTTTTAACAAAAGTTATCAAACCCCCCTCTGGAACTACACTTCAGGGGGTTCAGGAAATGATATTCGTTCAGTTAAAATCTCATCTGATGGAGAATATATTGTTATGGGGAGCGATAATATGTGGGTCTGCCTCTTCGATAAAGACAATTCTACTCCTTTATGGCACTATGTTGAATCATCTTTTGAACCCTATTCAGTTGCAATTTCATCTGATGGAAAATATATAGTTGCAGGAATAGGAAATGGATCTAGTGCGGAGGGTTCTATACGTTATGGAAGGGTCTGTCTCTTTAACAGAACCTCCCCTCTTCCTTTATGGAATTATACTATCGGAGAATGGGTATTATCAGTGTCAATTTCCTCTAATGGACAGTATATTGCTGCAGGAGGTCGGGATAATAAAGTCTACCTCTTCGATAGAGGTAGTTCTACACCTTTATGGAGCTATGAAACAGGAGGTTTGGTAAGGACTATAGCAATATCCTCTGATGGGCAATATATTGCCGCGGGAAGTGATGATAATAAGATTTATCTTTTCAATAATACAATTAGCAGTCCTCTATGGAATTATTCAATAGGAAGCGGTTATTATTCAATAGCTATCTCATCAGATGGGCAGCGTATTGTTGTTGGTGGAACCTGGAATGATTATGCTTACCTTTTCAATAACACGAGTAGTACCCCTTTATGGGTTTATACTAGAGGAGAATTTAGTAAGAGGGTGGCAATGTCATCCGATGGACAATATATTGCCATAGGACATCTCAAAGGCAAAGTCTCACTTCTTTGTAACACGAGTAAAAATCCTTTATGGGACTATAGGGTAGGACCATCTTTAGGAGGAATGACAATCTCATCTAATGGCATGTATATAGCAGCAGAAAGTGAAAATATCATCTATTTAATACCAACCTCTTATAAGCCTCCACTTGACTATTCATTTGTGGGAATCATTATAATTATCAGTACAAGTATTGTCATTTTAGCTGCCTTTCTCTACTGGTTATACTATATCACCGACAGACGTGTAGTAAATACTTAAAATTTCCTAAATTATATAACTTCTTTTTTCTATTGATTAAAAAAAAGTCAAAATTATAATTTTTTATAGATAGATTCTCCCCTTATTATTGTCTCAAGGACTTGAATTTCTCTAATCTCATCTTTTGAAACTTCAAGAGGATTTCTATCTAATATTACAAAATCTGCTAATTTTCCAACTTCGATACTTCCTTTTACGTTTTCTTCAAACGCCGCATAAGCTGCATTAATCGTATAACTTTTAAGTGCTTCCATCATTGGAATACATTGCTCTGGGACAAATCCATTGCGATTGACTAAAGCATGTAAACCCTTAATTACATTAGGGTCCTCGACTGGACAATCTGAACCAGAAACTAAAACTATACCCTTATCAAGAATAGATTTCATAGGATAGGTATACTTACATCTTTCCTTTCCAATTCTTTTTTCTAACCAAGTATATTCTGAATTAATAAAAGGAGGTTGGCACGAGGCAATAATGCCAAATTCTTTCATATCTTTTAGAACATCCTCAGTTAACATAGAGGCATGCTCAATCCGATGTCGATGATTTTTTCTTGGGAATTCTGTCAAAAGTTTTTTATATAAATCCATACAAATTCGATTCCCTTTATCTCCAATAACATGTATAGCTATTTGAAACCCATTGTTGTGAGCGACTTTCATTTTTTCATAAATTTCACCTTCATCGACTACACAAAAACCACATGCGCTAGGTTCATCTGAGAAGGGTTCCCACATGCAAGCAGTCTTTGCTCCAAAAGTTCCGTCAAGAAAAAGCTTTAAAGTACCTACTTTGAATTTACTGTCATCCTTTCCTCCATCCAATGGAGGTTTTTTAAATTTGGATAGTTTTTTTGGTTTATCTGTTGATATAAGGGCATACCAATTTTGAAATATTTTATCCTGAATTGATTTGTATATTTCTATTCTTCCAGATTCAACCTCTAGATTCCCATGAATAGAGCTTATCCCATTTGCTGCAAATTCTTTAAAAGCTCTTTCAGAATATTCCTGTAATATGCTAAGTTTAGGAAGTAAGTATTTAAGGAGTTTAGAAATAAACATATCTAAAACATTTTCTGATATAATACCTGTTATTACACCATCTTGATTCTTTCTAATTTCTCCACCTTCAGGAGTAATTGTGTTTGAATCAATATCAATTAATTCCAATGTTTTTGTGTTAGCAATCCCAATATGCCCATCATATCTAATTATAAAGACAGGATGTTCAGGACAAACTTTATCTAAATCCCATCGAGTAGGCAGCCTTGGAATGTCAAATTCTTCTTCTTTCAATCTTAATCCAAAAATGATTTCACCTTTGGGTTTATGATCTGCAGCTTCTTTTAATATTTCTTGAAGTTCCTTAAGACTTTTCACAGTTGATAGGTCGATATTTAGTAATAAAATTATGAAAGATATTGGATGCATATGACAATCAATAAAACCTGGTAGAAGAGAATTTCCTTTTAGATCTATTAGTTCCGCATCTTCACCCATTTTTTGTTTAACTTGTTCTAATAGTCCAATTTCCACGATTTTCTCACCTTTAATCCCCAACGCCTCTATAGTCGGTTGTTTTTCGTTCATAGTAATAATGGGTCCGCCATAAAATATGCTCATTTAGTTTTCACTCCAAATTATTTATTTAAATTACATTCTCTATAAATTAATTATAATTTATTACTTTCTTTTTAGTTTAATTTCTATAGATTTATCCTCAGCTATTTTACTGAGATTTTCTTTAAGAATTTTAGATTTAGTTTTTAAGTCTTTCAAGTCGATTTTTTCATCATTAATTCTTTTAGAACTCTCATTTAGTGCCTTTTCTAAATCATCAATTGTAAGTAAAGCTGTAGCAATGCAGTAAAAGCTCTTAGATCTGCCTTCATTAAAATTCTCCAACATATACTCAAGTAGTTCAATTCCTTTTTGTTGTTGAATGAAAAATTCTTCAATACCCATTTCTTTAATTAACCTCAAATTTTTAAGGGAAACACGATGAGATATAAAAGAATCATATTTATCCCATTTATCGATTTTTGAGCATGGAAATTCTGTACATTCAGCACATGTTTCAAACTTATGCTTTTTTACACAACATGTGATTATAGAACATGAAGGATGACTATTATGAAAATCAGGACCACAACAACCAGGACATCTTGAAGGTCCTTTGGTGTAATACATTGGACATAACCCACAGTCTAATCCACAACAAGCAATAGTAGGATACTCTTTCACTGAATGCTGTTTAGCCATTTTAAAACGTTTTAACTGTTTAATTCAATATCTATTACAAGCATTTTAGAAAATAAAAAGATTATAAGAAAAATATTAAAAATATGAAATAATTCTTTGGATTAATCATTAGGGAAAAACGTGAAATTTTAAAATGAAAGCATCAATTTTGAAAAAATTAAATCTAATAATTGAAGAAGCTAATGACCTCAAAAACAAAAATAATTTCTCGAAAGCCATAAAAAAGTTCCAAGAAGCTTTAGATTTTATTGATCTAAAAGTTAAAGAAGAAGAAGATAAAAATACTGAAATTGATAATATAAAAAATGCAATAAATCAAACCTATTCTACTCAAGTTGATAATGTAGTCCAAGGGGGGATACATTTTACTGCACAGAAAAAGTTTGATAAAGCTAAAGAGGAATTTCAGAATGCACTTAAGATAGTTGAGAATATTGATAACCTTTCACTTAAAAATATTGAAATTGATGAAATAAATAAATTAATTAGCGAAAATGAAATTGAAAAGCTATTAACAAATGGACTTGAGCTAAAAGGTAAAGATAAATTAGACGATGCTGTGGAAATTTTTAAAAAAGCATTAGATATTGCAGAAGAGATTTATGAGAAAGATTTCAGGTCAGAGGGGATATTAAGAATTAAAAATGAAATTGCTGTTATTTATGATTCTCAAATTGATGATATTATAGAACAAGGTAAAAATTTCAAAAAAAATGGACAAGATGACGCTGCTATTAAAACCTTTGAAGATGCCTTAAAAACAATCGAGAAATACTTTGATCCACAAGCCAAAAAAACACAAATTAATACAATCAAGAACTTGATTAATGAAATCTATTCTAATCAAATTAAACCTTTAAGTGAAAAAGGAAAGGAATTCTTAAAACAGAATTCAACTAAGCAAGCGATTTCTGATTTAAATAAGGCTTTATTAATAGCAAATAAAATGTTTGATTCTGATCTTAAAAATCTTGAGTTAAGTCTTCTTGCTGAAGTCCTAAATCCTATTTACATCGATCAGATTGAACCAATCGTTGAAAAAGGAAAGCTTATAACTCAAAAGGATAAATTTGAGGAATCTATAACTTTAGTTAACGATGCGGTTGATTTATTCCACCAAGCTTTTGATTTAATAAACAAAATGGTTCAATCAGAAAGAAAGGATATTCAAGTTAAACAAATTAATGAACTTATTAATAATAATTGCCTCGCAGGAATAAATGTAATTAAAGAGAAATCAATTCAAATTATTGTTCAAAAAAAATATGATGATGCAGTAAGTGATTTATATATTGCGCTAAGTTTAGCAAAAAGAATGGCATACCCTGAAGAAGAGAATCCAGAATTAGAAAATCTTAAAAATTTAGTTAATAAAGTGTATCTTGCTGAAGTTACAGAAGTAGTAAATAAAGCAAATAAATTAGATGAAAAAAAAGAATTTCAAAAGGCAATAGAGACTTATAATGAAGCATTAACAATGACAAATAAAATGTATTTAACACCTGAAATGGAAAAAGAAGTGGGGAAGATTAAAAGCTTAATTTATGAAACTGAGATAAAACAATTGGTTGGAAAAGGAGAAATAGCTGAAGAACAGAAACTAAAAGAAAAAGAAATAGAAAAACTCAAAAAGAGATTAGATTATGCTCAATCCATAGATGATCCCGAACGAAGAGTAGCAGAAATGACGAAGATTAAAAAATTAATTGATGAGGTTCATTCAGAGGAAATAACATTATTAATTGAACAAGGAAATCAACTAGCTGATTTAAAGAAATATGATGATGCCTATAAATTCTACGAAAGAGCTTTAAAAGTCAATGAAATGATGGAATCTCCAGATGTTAAAAACAAGGATTTAATTAAAACTTCTTATAAAAAAGAACTTATAAATCGGGCAAAGTTTGAAATTGAAAATAAAAATTATGATAATGCTATTGAACAATGTAAAAGAGCTTTAGATTTAGATGGAATTTTTGTTGATGCCTATTATCATCTTGGTCTCAATTACTACTATAAGAAAAATTATAACGTAGCAATTGAAAATTTTCAAAGAGCCGTTGATTATAACAAAAACCATTTTGAATCATGGAAATGGTTAGGATTGACTTATGAAGCAAAAGAAGATTATGAAAATGCTCTCAAAAATATAAGTACTTCAGTAGAAATAAACCCTAATTTTGCGGATGGATGGTTTAATCTAGGAAATGTACACAAACTAAGAAATGAATTTGATAGGGCTATTGAAAGTTATGATAAAGCAACTGAAGTAGAGCCCGAGTTTGCGAATGCATGGTTCTTCAAAGGAATTGTGTATTTTGATAAAAAAGATTATAATAATGCCGTTGAAAATATTGAAAAAGCAATTAGAATAGATCCAAACCTTGGTATTGATATCATAGCTCAGATTAAAGATTTTAAGAACGTCATTGAAAGATTAAAGCAAACTCTATCGTTGTCATTTCTTGATAGGTAACTACTTCTTTTAGCTCATATTCAAAATTAGAAAAAAAAAATTATTCGATTTTTTTTAAATGTCTCAGACCTGTAAAGAATAAGGGAAGAGATATGACAAGATGGATAGAAATGAATATTAGCGTAGGTAATATTTCCCAAGTAGTGATTTCAGGTAAGATTTCGCTCAACCAAACCATTAAGAATATAAAACCCGTAAGTACACCCATTTGGATGCTCATAAGTTTAAACATATTCAAACCCATATATTTTCCCTTTTCTTCGAATGCAGGACTAAATCCTTGTATTCCAATTGCTTCAATCAGTACCAGTATCCCATACGATAAATAAGATATGATAAAAACAACCACGTAAAACGCATCAAATTCAAATAGGATAGTAAAGAATATTGTTACAACCAGAGCTAATATTGTGTTGATAATTAACATCGCTATAATGTAGGAATAGACCAGACTGTTTATATCTCTTGGACTACGTTTATACACCCATAATAAGTCTTTACTACCTACAAAAATGAAATTCCCAAGCATAAGCCCATAAAGCAGCCCACCCATGAAAAGTACCATCAGTACTTTAAATCCTCCCGATATGAAACCGTTAGCAGCTCCACTTACAGAAAATGAAAAAATTAATCCATAAACACAGGTAATCCCACCTAAATAAACTAATTTCATGATGTTTTCCTTTTTTCGGAAAAATTCCTTGAACTGAGTGATTACTAGGCCCTCCCATTTTACACCTATAATCCGTCTATTGAATTTATAAAAGACATTTTCTTTTTCTATAACAGAACTCACCTTCTCAACACCTCCTTCTAGGGTGTAGAAGATATCTGCTTTTTTATAAGAAAAATATAAGATTAATAAAGGTACAAGAATTGCTAAAGCCAAACTCATCCATATATTTAAGATATAAAGGTCTAATAATCCGGGATCAAAAGTATAGAGTATAATATTGGAGAACCATAGAGGTGGATACCATACAAAATAATTTTTTAGCTCTGGATTTTCCAAGATGAATTGAAAACCAAACTGTAAAGAGTATATAAGAGCAACCATTCCAATTGAAAGCATGATCAATAAAACTTTAGCAATATCACGTGCTTTCTCACTTTTAGTAATCTTACGTTCCAACCAACTCATAATTATACTACCAATTAAGGTTGCCAGAAATACAAGTCCAAATACACATACATAAATTACCAGAGTCTGGATAAGCGACAAGTTAAAAATTGGATTCAGCATATTTACAAAGATGGGTGTGAGAGCAAATACGAAAGAGAGAAGAATGGGTATCTTTCCAAAGAACTCTCCTAAAAAGATATCTCCTGCGCTAGTTGGAGATGCCAATAGTATTTCTTTAAATCCAATCTCTGTCTTACGATATATGTTATTAAGAGGATAAATCATAATTGCAATAAAAAAGATCATCATCACATGTTCTATAATCATCGCAATAGATGGAATTAAAATTGTAGAAATCTCCTCCATCCCAGCTAAGGTGGGCATAAATTGGTCAAAAATCAAAGGACAAAGATAAAACGCCCAAAAGATTAGGAAAGAATACAAAACTAAGAAAAATGCTAATCTATTTTTGCGAAATTTTGAAGTTCTAACTCTGATTTCATTTTTAGCAATTTTCGTCCATAAAGCCACGTTATATCACTTCCTTTTCTTTTTTTTTTTCTTATTGAGATTTTCACCATTTGGACCATATTCACGCCAAGATAATAAATCTTCTAGATGCGTTACCCCCATTAAATTAAGGTATGCTTCTTCTAGATCTTTTGCCTTTTGAGATTCAATAATTTCCTTTGGACTACCTTCCAATTTCAAAGTTCCTTTATCAATTATACCTATAATATCACATAATTCTTCAGCTGCATCAAGCAGATGAGTACAGATAAAAATAGTTTTATCTGCTTTCTTCGCTAAATCTGATATAAGATTTTTAACCATTCTTGCTGCTGCAGGATCAAGATTAGACGTAGGTTCATCTAAAAAAATAATCTTGGGATCCTGAATTAAAGCTGCACAGAGACAAACTTTCTGTTTCATTCCGCGTGAATATCCTTCAAGTAAGTCGTTTTCCCGTCCTTCAAGATCGAATATATCAAGGAGTTCATCAATACGATTTGAAATAGTTGCTTTTGGTAAATAATACAATTCACCGATAAACTCCAAGAATTCTTTTGCTGTTAATTTTTGATATAATCCAGGAGATTCTGGTAGAAATCCACAGATCATCTTCACATCGTTTGCTTGAGTGAGAATATCATAACCCCCTATTGAAGCTTTACCATTTGAGGGTGAAATAATAGCGTTTAACATTCTAACTGTGGTAGTTTTTCCAGCACCATTGGGGCCTAAAAGACCATAGGTACATCCATATGGAATCTCAATATTTAAGTCTCTTACAGCTATGATATTACCAAAATTCTTTGTGAGATTCTTGGTAATTATTGCCAATTCTTTCATTTTTTTTTTTACACTTCCATAAATTTTATTTATCTTTATTTATTTCATACATTTTTAATTTTCAGCTTCTTTTTCGAATAGATCCTCAAACTTCATTCCTAATCCCTTAGCTATTTTTAGTAATTGATCCTCATTGAACCTTGAAGTTAGCTCTTCGTCATCAATTTCACTCAAAGAAGCTAATTTATCTATGCTGATACCAGCCATTTCAGCAACCTCTTTTGATGCTGCTAACGATTTGTCTTCTAAAATATCTTTAATTATTGGTTCTTGATAAAATATCTCTTCTATGGAGCTATTCAAGATTTCCGATAATTTAAAAGATATTGTCAAAGATGGATTATATGAACCCCTTTCTAAGTAGTATATTGTCTGGCGAGAAACACCTACAAGATCAGCCAGTTCTGACTGGGATAAATCCAATTCTTCCCTGAATTGTTTTACTCTTGATGCGATTTTTTTCTTAAATTTCAAATGTTCTCACCTATACACTACTTCTTTTGGAGTTAAAATAATCATAATAGTAAAAAAAATATACAATTTTATGCTAATTTAAATAAATCTTCTATTTTACACTGAAGTACTTCTGCAATTTTATACGCTAAGGCTAAACTTGGATTATATCGACCTTCTTCTAAGAATTTAATGGTTTGAACTGGTACTCCCACTTTTTCGGCTAAAACAGCAGCTGTTATATTGACACTTTCTCTTTTTTCTCTGATTGTTGTCTTTAAAGATTCCCCTTCTCGCATTTTTGAAAGGATATAACTAATAAAATTATCAAACGCGAGTTCTTCCGGTTTAAAGATTTTATCTTCTAATCCACTTGGAATTTGAGAATATTTTGTCATCATTTCTTTTATCTTGTTTTCAATTATGTAAGGATCCTCTAATCCTGGGATAAGACCTTCAGGACGTATATTGCCTCCCCCTCCACCACCTGTACCACTAGCTCCTGCAGTTTCCACTTTAACCGTATAGATCTTAAACATTCTATCGAAAACACCATTCGCAATATTAATATTTTGAATTCGAGTATAAGGAATTGTTACTCTTTTCTTTGTAAAGACACCATGGTGAATAGTTATGTTATTTTCGGTCACTTCATAAGAATACTGCTTTACATATTTATTAAGATACCATAGGGATAATGGTATTACAAAAACCAATGGTAGCACCACAGAATAGACTATCAACCATAGAAACAAATTTAATGTAAAAAATGCTGGGTCAAAAAAGTACATTAACCAATATGACAAGATCATCCATAATGCATAAAATATGATATACCCAAGAATAATTTTAATAATTGACTTTTTCGTATAATTACGAGAAATACCTCCTTGGTATGTAAAATCATTACTCATCTTGTTTTTCCTCCAATTTTTTTATAATTTTTTATTTATGTAAACTATATTTGTACTAATTTTTTAGGTTTTCAAATCTCGAGTTATATTATTTCGAAACTTTTATTCCCTATGTAATATTTATTTACATGAATATTTAAATGTTTGGATTATAATTCATTTTTATGACTTTGAAGGGTTTGAATCTTGTTTTGTTTGATGTAAAGTAAACTTTACACTAATAATTGCATAATTTTGCTATGAAATTACAATAAAAAAATATGTTTATTAACTAATAGAAGTAAATATAATTCTATAAGGAAAATATAGCACTCATAATTATGGTAATACTATAAAATGGATCAAGAATTTGACATTGTTGTGGTAGGTGCGGGATTTGGGGGTCCTGTTGCGGCGCTAATATGTGCAAAAGCGGGATTAAAGACGCTTATTATAGAAAGGTCAGAAAATATAGGAGATAAAATAATTTCTGGTTTAACTATTCCATTTTATGGATTTTTATTTGGACCAAAATTCATAAGAGATGGAAATCCCCCGATTGAACGCCCCTCAGATGGGATAGTGAATTATATAATTAAAGATATAGATAAGGGAGATATTGAAATTGATGATTCTTTAAAAATTCCAAAACCTTTCTCACCGATAATTGCTTTTGGATACAACTCGTATTGCAAACCTTTTTGTGAATGGGAAGTAAGAAAAGCAGTTGAAGCTGGAGCAATATTGAAAAAATCTACCACAGTAATAGATGTAATAAATGAGGAAGGCATCATCAAGGGGATTATAACGGATGGAGGGGAGAGAATATATAGCAAAATTGTTATTGACGCTGAGGGATCAAAAGGATTACTAGCAATAAAAGCAGGTATTAGAGAAAAATACTCTCCTGAGACAATTTCTTTGGCGGATACATATGATTATACTATGTTAAAAGAAGACATTGACAAAATTTTTGGTTATTCTGTGAAAATGTGTTGGGGATGGGATGAACAAAGGATAGCTCCTCCACTTGGATATGGAAACGGTTTGATGGTGTGGCCTTATCGTAATAGTCTCCATTTCATGCAGGATCAATGCTTAAGATTAAATGGAGGTTCCGTACCTAATTTAAATAAAGATTTCAAGGAATATCATAGTAATATTACTCAAAAATTACCTTGGTGGAAAAATCTAGTAGCCTCTCGAGTTAATTTAAGGGCTAGAATGTTTGCCGGATTTGAAATCTATGTAGGCTTAAATAAGAAACTAAGGAATATGGCTAATTATACGGATGGAATGATATTAATTGGAGATGTCGCAGGACTCGAAAGCACAGAATTATGTGATGGAGTTCCAGCGGCATGGTTCTCTGCAGAAATTGCTGCAAAAACCGCAATTCAAGCAATAGCTGCTAATAATATCTCAAAAACGTTTTTAGAAAAATATGATCGAAAAATAAAAGAACACGCAATAATTAATTGGTCTATTTCTGGAAGGAATAGATATAATTTACGGAGTGCTCAAAAGGAGCACAATATCAAAAAACTTAGAAAATATATTCATAAAGGGTGGGGATTAGGAGCATTAACCCAATTTATGACTCCATTTTTTAAAACACTTCTTAAATATGTGAAGAATGACCCTAAAATTATAACAAAATGGATAAAAATGTTTTTTAGATATTATCAGAATTGGATTTATGAGAGTTATGATAATTCCGTAAATCGAAAGGTTATACAGATAAACTCCAAAAAGCTTAAAAGAATTGAAAAGAAATTTACCCGATATTTAAGAGTAATTGATTCTCTTTTAACTTCTTTGGAAAAAAGGCAAAAATTCCTGTCTATCATTATGATCCCCTTATCAAATTCTTTGAATAATATAATGAAAAATAGTCTCCCAATTTTTGAACCACTCTATTCTTATATTATAAAGTTGTTAAATCCAATTTCAAATCGCCTTAGTATAAAAGTATTGAAATTCGCTAAGTATGCTAATCCTATTACTTTTCAAAATTATGGAGGAGAGAATTAAAATGGTAAAAACTTTTAAAGAACTGCCCGGTGTGGAATGGATAAAAGGACCAGAAGATTTTATAAAAATTGACGAAAGAAAATGTATAGGTTGTAGTTACTGTGTAAATGTATGTTTAGGGGAATGTTTTGAAATTGTAGATAAAAAAGCAATGGTTAAATCCTTAGAAAAATGTATGGAGTGCGCAGCCTGTTGGTATGTGTGTCCAAAGGATGCTATTGTATTTAGTTGGCCTAAAGGGGGAACAGGTTTTAAGAGTGATTGGGGTTAAATTTAATTATATTCTATATAAGTTGGATAAGATATCCTATATATACTTCTAAATTCTGAACAATTCTATTATTTAGACCAATAAATTTAAAAATAAGCTATACTTTGAATTTAATAGTGTTCAGTAAAAGTTAGATTTTAGAGAGATTTGTTCATTTTTCATCAATATTTTCCTCTCATGATTTTTGTCGTTTCGTTATTTACAATAGTGGGAAATGCATGGGCAAAGTTTAAATAGATAAAATAGATATTATAATTAAGAAAAATATTAAATTAAAAAAATTGATTAATCGTTCAGATAATAATTTTATTATCTGATGATTTGTTCAATGAAGGTGATTACCAAAAAAGATGAAAAAAGATTTTAAATGCGGCGTTAAACATAACTTTAACACCGGAGTTATAATTAAAAGTGATGATCGTAAGAATTATGAGTGGAATTGTTCCACCTGTGAATTGAAGGAAACAATTCTTACAAAGGAAGATTTAGAAGAATATAAATCCAGTGGAAGGGTCAATTGTCCTCTCCTAACTTATGAATAAATAAATATTATTAGAATATTTTTTATTTTCTTTTTTTTATTGAACGTACTCACATAAGTAATACTTTAGAGAAATTTGGGCTAAAGCTCACCTCAGAATTTTATGGAAGATGCTAAAATTTTTTTCATTCCACTATTATGAAAGTCGATAAGTTGTGGTAACATTGATAATATTGCCATTGGAAGGGGAATGGGTATTGGAATTTTGAAGAAACTTTTTTTCCAATCAATTATCATTAACCCAAATATATCCTCTAAATGAATAGCAATTTCTTTAATAATTTGAAAGGAATATGCCTTTTTTTGTTCTGGCGGAAGAAAATTCTCAATATTTTCAAGAATAGTTTTAATTATATCAAATGCGGGGGCACTAAGATAATATTTATCGATTCCTGAGAGTTGCTTTTCTAATTCTCCAATATCTCTATCATGAAATATTAATTTAATCTCAATCTCATCCTTACGTTTATTTAAGATTGAAATCATTTTATTATCATAATGATTATGAGGAAGAAAAGAAATAATCGCTTCTTTGGCAGTATCTATCAACATATAGAGGTATTCTTGAAGCACTGCTTCTCCAGCGATGCCGATAAAAGGTAAATCTTCAGCTTCTTCCGTGCCATAAATAGTATCTATTATTTCAACGCTTTTCTGCCCTAAATCTTGAATATTACGAGAATAATTTAGCAAATATTCTTGAATTACTTCCTTTGGTTTGATGAGATAAACTTTCTTTTTTTTTTTGGATAAATATCAATGAAACCCTTTTGTTGAAGTTTAACCATTGTCTCGTAAATTTTAGGTTGAGGAACACCACTATATTTATGAATTTCATGAGCATTTAAGGTTTTATAACGTATCAGGGTAGTGAGGGTTTGGGCCTCATATTGAGTAAAACCAAAGTCTTGCAATAATTTTTCTAAATGATTCATAATAAGTTAAATTTCAAAATACTTAAATATGGTTTACTATGTTACTACTAGAGTAGTAATATATTTAAATTTTTATATTCTAAATAATCATAAAAGAATTAAAATTTTTTAGGGTAAAGAATGTGTTAGTAAATGAAAAAGAAAATTCAATCAATAATTCTGGCCAAAAATCTACTAAAGTTCTTATCGAATTAAATCAGATAGGTAAAAATTACCCAAATACAGTTGCATTGGATGATATTTCATTTCAGATTCATAAAGGAGAAATTTTCTGTTTAATCGGACCAAATGGGGCGGGAAAATCAACTCTAGTAAAATTGATAACAGGACAACTTAAACAGACTAATGGAACAATTAAAGTTAAAGGACAAGATCCTTATAATGAAAGAAAATCATTATTCGGTGTTTTTGGTCTTGTTCCGCAAGAAATAGCTTTATATAACGAACTTACAGGCCGTGAGAATTTAGAATTTCATGCAAGATTATATAATGTACCAAAATCTGAAATAAGTACCAAAGTTGAGAAATTACTAAAGATTGCTGGTCTTTTTGAGAGGAGAAATGATCGAGTGGGAACTTACTCAGGTGGTATGAAAAGACGTCTCCAATTAATCAGAGCATTACTCCATGAGCCAGAACTTCTTATTTTAGATGAACCAACGTTAGGAGTAGATGTTCAAACACGTAGTGCAATTCATGAATATATTTTAGAATTAGCTAAGCAAGGCATGACAATCTTAGTAACTACCAATTATATGGAAGAAGCTGAAAGGTTAGCTGAAAATATTGTTATCTTAGATACCAAGATAATTGAAGGACCTGGACGTTTACGTGAGATACAAGAACGAGTATTTCCAAATACTATTTTTGAATTTAAAACTACCCATAAGAATCTTACATCTGAGTTTTACAATCAATTTCTTAAACAAGAATTAAATGGCCAAATTATAATGGAAAAAAACTTGAGCGAAACAGACTCGTTTTTTCAAATTATGTTTGAATCAAATAATATTGAAGACATTATTGAGAAATTTCTAGGATATACTAAATCTCATAATATCCCTATTGAGGAATTTATATTTAAAAAACCGACATTGGAAGATATCTTTCTTAAACTTACTGGCAAGGAGTTTAGAGAGTAATGAAAAGTAAAAATAAGCTTAGGATTAAAAAGGGTAAGGTTTTTGATATAAAATTATGGTTGCATGATTTAAAGACGATATTACATAAGGATTTAATTTCTACTAAAAGGGTTAAGAAATATTTTATTACCGCTATAATTCCTCCTTTAGTTATTTTAATTGTTTTTTCAACATTTTTACTAATTGATAATCCTGAAACATACACAGTTATGGTTGTTGATGATGATAATACTGAATATTCTGGCATCATGGTTAATTATATAAACAATATCACCAGTGAATTTGCTCCTTGGTTTAATGTAATAGAAATCGATTCTTATGAAGATGCTAAAGCAAAATTAGAAAAATATGAAGTTTTGGGATTGATTCACATTCCTGCTGGATTCCAAGCAAATCTCACTACTAATAGCACAAAAGGTGTTCTATATTTAGAAGTCCAAAATATAAATGATGATTATGTAAAAAATTATATTCAAAGATTAGACGAAGCTGTCCTTACTTTCAATCAATATGTACATCTCTCTAGCGGTCATGTAGATGATTTCGAGCTTATTGCGAAAAAATCTTATGTAATTGATCAAGATTTAAGCCAAATAAAGGGGATAGTTATTGGTGTTATAGGTATATATGGAATTGTTTGTGGTCTATTATATGGAGGGTTAAATGTAGCAAAGGAATATAATGATGAAACAATGATTGAAATTATAATTAGCCCAGTTAAGCGTAGTGCTTATATTGCATCAAAACAATTAATAGCCGTTATCTTAGGTTCTATTGTAGTGGTAATTTTTTCTCTTATACTATTTTTGATATTTAACATAAAATTTCGTGGTAATTTAGGTGTAGTTATTTTAGCATTCCTTCTTTCGACTTGGTTCCATACATGTCTAGGAGGTTTAATTGGATTAAAGTCAAAACACACTATGAATGTAATGCTTATAGCGATAGTTATGGCTATTCTTTTTTGGTTTTTTTCAGGAGGATTTGCACCTGCTAGAATGTTAGGAGATACAGTTTATTTAGTTTCAAGATTCATTCCTGCAACTTACTGGCTAGAGATTTTATTTTCAGAAACATTTTTACCAAACCCTCTTTATACTTTACCTAGATTAGGGATTCTAGCAATTTCATGCATTTGTCTTACTATAATTTTTTGGGTTTTAATTTCGAGGAGGGGATTTAAGTTATAATGAAAAAGTTATCTAAAAAGAGGAAATCATCTATTGCAATACTTAAAAACGAGATTTCAAAGGATATTAGGATAATTTTTCGCGGACCTTCTCGTACTTTACTGTTGATTTCTCTAATATTTCCAATAACCTACCTATTTTTTATGAATATGATTTTTGGGGCAGTTAATTTTAATTATCCATTTGCAGTTGTAATTCCAGATTATAATTCTGATAGTGAACTGAACACTGCCCTAGAAAACGATGAGATACCCAATATTGAGGAATTTTTGGATTATTTAAATAACAACGAATTAGTAGGTCCAACTCTTGTAAAGAGTCATATAGAAATGATCGGAATTTCAGCCCAGCAATTTGAAAATAAATTACAACTTGAGGAGATTGTCATGATTGTTATTCTTCCTGAAAATTTTGAAAATATAATTCAATCTGTGAAAAATAGTACATGGACAGATGGTAGGGTTACAATTGAGCTAAGATGCTTAAATATTAATGAAGATTATCTCAAAAATCTATACTTTGGTTTTCAGCGTAAGCTAAAAGCATATTATGATAATATTCTGTTTAATGAGACCGAGGTAATATATGTTTATAATGATGCTCATCCTGAGACAGAAACATTCCCACGAATGTGGACAATTGGCACAGAAGCTATAGTATTTGTGTGCTTAGTGTCTTCAATGATAATAGGCTCTGCATTTATATTTATTGAGAAAGGTAATAGAATGACCCCTGAACTTGCACTTGCTACTTCAGGAAATCAAAACTATACTTACTTAGGAAAAGTTATTTCAGCGAGTATTTTAAGTTTTTTTATCAATTTTACATTAGGATCAACAATCATTTTTATTTGGATTGGGATCCAATTCCCGGTAAACTTTCTTGGTTTTTTATTAATTTCTCTTAGTTCTATTATTTTAGGGTCTATTCTAGGCACTTTTCTTGGAGCTTTAATTCCAGAACAAGTATATGCTTTCCCAGTATCCTTGTTTATTGTATTAGCAACACTTTTTTTATGTGGAGGATTTGTATCTGTTGAATTGTTTGGCCCACTTCTTCGTTCTATTGCTGATTGGATTCCTTTCACATATCTCTATTCAATTATGGGGAAATGTGTATTAACTGGAGATGCACCTAGTGTGATTTATGTTTTTGGTTTAATTGGGTATACTATATTATTTTTTGGTTTAGGATTAATAATATATCGAAGATTTATAATCAAGCCTAAAAGTTAGCCAAACGAGTTGGATCCCTAAATATAATTTATTTTTATTTTTCTTTAAATAAAATAGGGGCAGATTAACATTGATTTAAAGAATTTTGGGCTAAAATTATTTTCTGAAAGATCAGAAAGTTTTCCAAACCATTTTTAATAAGAAAAACAGAAAATCTTGTATTAGATTTGACATTTATGTAATTTACTTCCTTTTAAGATACAGGATTATATATAAATAAGATCAACTATTTTTGAATGGTAATCCTACTTAGGTGAATATATTTTGGAAAAAAAAAATAGAGATATGAAAGCTTTAATCATATTTGGATTAATATTTTTTACTCCCATTTATGGAACTATGTTTTCTTCATTAACACCTTTGAATAAAATCAATACAACTAATAATTTAAGATTATCAGCAATATATTACAATATTACTATTGATGATCTTCCTGGAAGTTTATCTAATTGGTTATGGGCTGAAACTCAATCATGGTTTGGAGGTGGATCCGGCACTGAACTAGACCCTTATATTTTAGAGAATTTAATTGTAGATGGCAATCTTACTGATAATAGTTTATCTATCTCAAATTCTGAAGCATTTTTTATTATTCAAAATTGTACATTCTTGAATTCTAGTTATGGTGTTTCTGATGGAGGAATTTATCTCAATAATGTTACTAACGGTAAAATAAATGATAACTATTTTTATAACCATAGAAATGCTGCTATTTATGCTACTTTAAGCGATTATAACATAGTATCGAATAACAGACTTGAAAACCATCGCCATGGGATATATGTGGATGGTAATTACAATAAAATTTTAAGTAATTCATTGTATGGAGATGGATCGGGGTCAGGAATCGTAATGCAAGGTAGCTATCATGATAATTTAATCGATGGAAATTATATCGAGCATTGTTGGCAAGGTATGTTTATATGGGAAGGCGATAATAACAATTTCTCAAGAAATATTGGGTTTAAAAACTTTCAATATGGTATTGCAATGACACAGAATGCCAATGATAATTTCCTTTCAGACAATATTATATTAAACAACTCTGTAGGTGGAATTGTCATCGAAAATAGTAATGATAATACTATTGAAGGAAACGAAGTAAGAGGAAATAAGCAACACGGTATACACCTTATTAATGGTGACTACAATACTATTTATTATAACAAATTAATTGAGAATGTTTTAGATGGAGTTCATTTGGCCACTGGATCGGCTAGTAATTTAATTTACCGCAATTATTTTGGAGGAAATGGTAGACACGCTTTTGATGATGGAGCGTTAAACGATTGGAATAGTACAACTATAGGAAATTATTGGGATAATCACACCAGTCCGGATACTAGCCCTGTCGATGGAATTGTAGATAATCCATACTTATACATCAATGGTGGAGCAGGTAGCATAGATTATCTACCTATTGCTGAAGATGGGTTCCCTGTAATAATTATTAATTCTCCTCTTGAAGATCAAACATTTGGTATTAATGCTCCAAATTTTGATATTAGAGTTATAGATGTTTTTATTCTGGATATGTGGTATACCATTGATGGTGGAGTTACTAAGTATTTCTTTACTACCAATGGAACTATTGATCAAACTGCTTGGGATGCGCTTCCAGAAGGAATTATAACCATTACTTTCTATGCTAACGATACAGGTAGTAATCTATCATTTGAAAGTGTAAATATAGTTAAATTTATCCCTGATGATAACTCTCTCCTAATAACCATTGTTGTTATATCTATAGTTTCAGGAGTAGCTGTTGTTGTTGCTATCCTACTAATTCAAAGACGAAAGGCTCGAGAGTAGCCATAATAATCAACTTTCTTTTTTTTATATTTCTTTATTTTTTACATAAGTAAGGCTTTGAAAAATTTTGGGCTTAAGGTCACTTTTGAGAGTGCAGAGAGTTTACCGAACCATTTTTCTCCAACATATCTATCGTTACTGGTATTATGTGTTGATAAATCGTGGTTTATATATGCCTCATAAATATATTTTCTTGCTGTTTTATTTTCACTAATTAATTCGGTATACAAACGCCATAGAGATTTTACATAAGAACCATTATTATAAATTAAATATTCCAAAGCATTTCCATTCTTGAAGTACGTAAATAAAATACGTTTTACTTCTTGATCATATTTACTTAACTCTATCCGGCTAAAATTGCTATCTTTTTCTAATAAGGGTTTTAATGTGTTAGCTGCAATATCAGCAGTTGCTACTCCAGGTAACATCCCTTCATAAAAAAAAGCAGTAACTAATCCCGCTGCCTCACCCAGAACAATAACTCGGTCATTTGAAAAATGTTTAATTGGATGTTTAGAGATCTCTCCTACGACCGAAGCAGATAAATCATACTTTAATCCTTCCACAAAAGGTTGAATGGGTTTATAATTTTTTAAAATTCTATCAAGTTTAGAAAGAATTTCGTCCTTAGATTCATTTTTTTTACCGAGATATCCTGTTGCTACCCTTCCTTTACCCCTATTAAAATAAAAAGGACCATTTATTGAGACCTTAGGGTTTATGTGAAAGACATAGTTGAACTCTAAATTTTCATTAATTTTATCTTCGTTTCCAAACAAGTGGATTAGAGCACCAGTGTAATGATCCGGAGTTTCAAATCCTAAAGAACGCTGCAAATCAAATCCACGGGACCCAGTAGCAAGGGTTAATAATTTTGTATTATAAGATTCACCTTTATTATTGATAATTTCCAAAGTATCACTATGCCTTACTATTTGTGATATTTTCTCTCCTGAATTGAATGTACCTCCTTGTTGTTCAAATTGTTTAATGAGTTCCTCAATTATATTCTCAGTGTGACAAATGTTTCCTAAAGGTATTCCAAATTCAGTAGACTCGATGACGCCATCAAACTCGTCACTCATGTAATTAGTTTTAGTGTGAAGGCAAGGAAAGATATTTTTATCATCCCAATTTATTTCTTCTTTAATAAAAGGCCGATTATGTTCAGGAAAAACGTTAGTTCTTATTGGTATTTCTTTCTTGTAATCTTGGGCCTCAATTAAAAGTGTTTTTGCATATTTTGAAATTTTCGCGGCAAACGTTGCACCAGCAATTCCCGCACCTATGATTATAACATCATACACAGTAAATCAATTCTAATAAATGGATATATATTATTTGTTATAATCTATCTAATGATTTTAATTTTTAGTTAAAAAGTTTTTATAGGTAGCACATTCTACAATAACATGAATAAAACTTTTTATAAAAATCTAAATAAAAAAAAGTTAAATAAATTTAAAGGTGGTAAATTATAGGATTAAGATTAGCTTCGGGGCTTGCGATAACTTCCCTATTTGGTCTGCTTTATGCTGTTGTATTTATTATAGGAGTCTGGTTTCTACCCTCTTCAATATTGGGTTTGCTTCTCATGATCGCAATCACAATTGGTATCGTACTCCTCCAATATGGTATTTCTCCACTGATTGTTAATTGGCTTTATAGAATAGATTGGATCCCCTATGAGGAGTTCGCTTCGCAATACCCTCATCTAGCGGATTCTCTTGATAAAGTTGTTGCCTATAATGGAATAAAGATGCCAAGACTCGGTATTATTCATGATCTCAACCCAAACGCATTTACATTTGGATGGAGTAAAAATTCAGCTAGAGTTGTTATAACGGATGGGATTTTACATTATTTAAATAAAAAGGAGCAAAATGCGGTATTTGCACATGAATTAGGACATGTTGTTCATTCAGATTTTATATTAATGACAGTAGTTTTTGCAATTCCTTTACTATTATTAACAGTAGCTCGTTGGGCATATTATTCTGGTATAATTTCAAGTCGTAGAAGAAGTGGTGATAGTGATAACGCTTCTTATCTTTTTCTTGTGTTAATTGCGATTGCTGTGTTATCTTATATTAGTTATTATCTAAGTTACTTGATATCACTGATAGTCAGTAGAATCCGTGAATATTACGCGGATGAACATAGTGCTGAAGTCTTGGAAAACCCAAACGCACTTGCGACTGGTCTTGTTAAAATTGCTTATGGGTTATTAGCTGATAGTAGTATTGAAGAACGAAAGAGATCACGAGTACGCGGATTGAGAGGTCTAGGAATTTTTGATCCAAGCACTGCAAAAGGGTTAGGTATTATTAGTGTAGGCACTACACAAACTTTATCTATGGAAGCAATTCAAAAAGCAGCTGCTTGGGATTTATATAATCCATGGGCTAAATACTTCCAAATGTTCTCAACTCATCCTCTACCAGCAAAAAGAATAATGCGCTTGAATATGTTATGTGATATCTATGGAATCAAACCTGAAATTGACTTTTCAGATGCAAAAAGATTAAAAGAAGAACAAGCTGGTAAAACGTTATGGGACCAATTTTTATGGGATTGGTTTATGAAAGCACTTCCTACACTAGTGTTTATAACATTACTTGGAATTACGATTGTCTGGTTATTCGAGCTTGCTGGATTCTACACTATTGCTTTTCTGGCGCCTGTTTTTAATAATATGTGGCTTGTATGGGCTGTAGGTTTCTATGTCATTGGATTTGTGTCTATTCTTAAGACTTTATATATGTACAAGGGCGGTTTCGAGGATAAGACAGTACTAGAGTTAGTTACCAATGTCAAGGTAAGTCCAATCAGGACTGTACCCGCATTTTTGGAAGGAAAAATTGTTGGAAAAGGTATTCCGGGGTATTATTTCAGTGAAGATATGATTTTTCAAGATAATACTGGAATAATGTATGTGGATTATCGGTTTGGTATTGGTCTGGCTGACTTAATCTTCTCTCTTAGAACTGTTAATCGGTTAATAGGGCAAAGAGTTAGGATTAAAGGATGGTATAGGAGAGGTCCAAGTCCTTATATTCAAGTAGATACGATATGGACTGAATCTGGAAGGAGAATCCGAAATTATTCAAAAGCATTTAGATACATTTGGGTCGTTTTTGCATTCATCTTAGGTATTGTGTGTATGTATTTCTACCTGTTCCCAATGTAGAATTCAATTTTAAAATTTTATTTTCTTTATCTATTTTTTTTATAATATAGATTAACAATTTAAATTAAATTAGTTATCTTATTTGCTAATTTCTGTAAATTCATATCGCACATTCCTAAAGGCACGGTAGAGTCATAAAGAACCACAACTAAGAGTGGATCTAATTTCCATGGAATATCTATAACTTTAGAAAATACTTTTTGCCCATTTTTTAAACCATAGTACATTTCAGGAAGGTCTAAGGCGCCTATCATAAACCGGATTTCAAGTTCTTTCAAAGAGTTTACTAATATCTCATTCGGCAACGAAGTATATATAGTATTTCCCATAGTTGTCAAAAGAGCGGCTCCAAGAAGTTCATTTTCATACATCAATTCCTCAAAAGTATCAATGACTTTTTGATAAAAGGTTTTACTCATAAAAATTTCATCTTCTCCTCTAATTATTGAGTCAACCATTTTATCTAATTTCAAGTTTTCAATTTCTTGATAATCTTTTATTTTAGTGGTATCAGGATATTCCTCTAGAAAAACATCAACAATTCTTTCCAAACGAGAAGTCACAAATAAGAGACTTGCAGTCGAATCCGATAATAAAGAAAAGATAAGATCTTGATGTACTTTAAATACAAATCTCAATTCGCTCATCTCAAGGATTTCAGGAGTTTTTTTTGAAATAACATTTTCAGAGAATGAAAATATTGCTGAAAAGAAAGGGGTAATCAAATTTACTTCTAAATTCTCAAAATCTTCAGTAAAATTTCGGCTATATATACAAACTCCAGTTTTCTTTAAAATAAATAGAGAATGAATCTTCATTGAGAGAGATACCTTTATACTCTTATAAGCTTAAATATAAAAACACACTCTTTTAAGTATTTTTAATATAGCCAAAACTGAAAGAAAACTGATTTTAACCTTTTTGATATTTTTTTATTTCCTTTTTAATCTCGTCAATCGATGCCATTCTCTTGATTATGGGCTTTCCATCTAGAGATATTCCTCTAGAAATCCCCAATTTTTTAACCAATTTATTATCATCTGTGTTAACATAATTAGTCTTGATATTAGGATATTTTTCTAATCCATTTCTAACAATATTAACCATATATTTTGACCATGGACATTGGCTATTAAAGAAAATATCTAAATTCAGTTCCTTAGTTTTTGGGATAGATTTCAATTTTGGAAAAATGAATTTTGGAGGATTTGAAGAACCAAAATCAAGAAAGAAAAGAATTCGACAACCATCTCTATCTACTTCTTTAAATCCAAATTTCTTGAAAAAAGAAGAAGGCATATACTTTATTGAAGTATCAAACCAATTATCTCCATCATAAGCTATAACTACGGCCCCTCCAATTTGTGTTGCCTTTTCAATAAAGGATTCAACTAATGCTGTTCCTACTCCAGAATGCCAAAATGGTGGTAAAATCCACATACAATTAATTAACAGCATATTTTTACCAGTTATTGGCTCTAAAGCATTTTCTATGGGGATAAATTCGAGCAAGCCCATTGGTACTTGCCCTTGAACTGCTAAATCTGAATGAAGCATTTTTCCAACCCATTTATAATGAATTATTTCTTTTCGAGGTTTTTCAAGTGCAACTAATATTTCAAGACCTTGTGGTATCATCTTCTTAATCCAACTAATTCTATTATCCATACCATTTCCCATAAGTAATCTCGTTTCTTTATCTACACTTAGATCAAGGCAAATTTCACATATCAGATCTAATTTCTCTTCTGTAACAGTTTGAATTTCCATAAAATAACTTCACATTTTTGAGTTTTTAAATTAATATACCCATTTAAATTGTAGAAATTGGAAAAATTACTCTTTTTTTATCCAATCTTGAATTGCTACTTTTACTGAACGACTCATTTCTTGTGCAAATTCTGTACCTGTTTTTCTGAGATAGTAATCCTGCCCTAGATTTTCAGCATTTTCCACATATGATTCTTTTTCAAAATTTTGGAACATCTCTGAGAATTCTTCTTTATTAAATTGTTTATAAGAATCAATAAAATGTATGAACTTCTTTGGAAATCGAGATTTAGTTATTCTTTTAGAAGGATCTTGTTTTGGATATCCATAACAAAGTAATGCAATGGGAAAGACCCATTTTGGAAGATTGAACATTTCACGATGAGTTTCAATATTTTCTATAATATCTCCAATATAGCAAGAGCCAATTCCTATTGATTCAGCAGTGATTACAGTATTCTGTGCTGCAATTAATGCATCACAACATGCGAGTAATAAATCAGATTCATCTGGAGTTCTATAAATTTGATTTATACTAACACATTTTTCTGGGACGCGGGAAACAGTATAATAGTCATACCATCGTTGCATATCCGCGAGAAAAATAAGAACTAGAGGGGCTTTTGCAATATGCGGTTGATTATCACAAGTTTTAACTAATTTTTCCTTCTTTTCTTGGTCCTTGACTTCAATGATTGAATAAAACATCATATTCCCTGCAGTAGGTGCTCGAATTGCGCTATGAATTATTAAATCAATTTCTTCTTGAGATAAAGGAGTAGGTTCATAAGCCCTTACAGTACACCTATTATTGATAAGCTTAATTACATCATTAAAATTTTTATAATTCATTGAACTACACATCTCTATTACATTATTAATATTTTAAATTAAGAATCATTCATCTTAAGAATTATTGTTTAAAACACATATTCCAAAAGAAGTTATATAAATGTGGTTTATTTAGAAAATCCGTTCCAATATCTTGTTTTATTTTCAAAATCCAGATGTTTAAATAACAATTCTTATATCCTAAGTATAAGGAATTGTAAGAAGGTTTTTTATACAATTTTTAAAAACTCTTAAGAATTAACTATACTCCAAAAATGTCTGACGACGAATTAGAAAAAATTAGGCTTAGAAAAGCTGAAATGTTTTTAAAATTTCAATCTATGCCCAAAGAAATCATCGATATAAAAACTTCAGATGATTTTGATAAATTATTAAACAACTTCCCAGATAAAATTATAATTATTGATTTTTGGGCTGATTGGTGTGCTCCATGTAAAATATTTGCCCCTACATTTACGAAAGCACATCAAGACTACTCTATGGATTTTGTTTTCATAAAAATCAATGTTGATGAAAATCCGATTGTAGCACAATATTTTGGAATCAGTTCAATTCCTACAATTTTATTTGTAAAAGGGGGGGAAATTTTACGAAAATTTGTAGGAATCGTAAATTATGAAATACTGAAGCAAATTCTTGAGAAATTTAAACGATGAATATACTATATTACATAGAATAACTTAGTTTCTTAATATCCATTATAATGGATTTAAATTCATCTTCAAAGTATTATTTAATTCTTTTATAGCTTATCTATTCAGCTCATGTTAAGTTAAATAATGATATTATAAAGGAGATTCAAGAAGACTTTACCTCAAAAATAAATAAATTTTTGTCTAAAAAGTACAGAATTATTGAATCCACTATAAAAATTCTTTCTAAGGATGCAATTAAAGCATATAATTTTTAGAATCTTTCAGTTTAAAATTATAAAATAAACCTTTATATAATTCCATAACCCAAAATAAATATTAATAAAATTCTCAATATAATTTTAAGAGGAATTTATAATGTCAGAAGAAAGGAAAATTGATGCCTTTGCCATTATTATTTTAATAATTAGTCTAGTTGGCTTAATTCTCATGTTAACTACCGATTTTGCTGGAACCTATACTGTTGGATATAGATATTCATGTCTAATTGGCTGTGACTATTGGACAGGTGTAGATTTAACTATGCAAGTTTTTATGGTCATACTATTAATAGCACAGATAGTATGGTCAATAAATGAATTACTTCCAGAAAAATTCATCCCCTTTAAAAACTTGGATCTAATAGGATTGATTTTAGCAGGATCAACTGCTCTATTTGCTGTAATTGGGATTGGTTCATTTGGCATTACCTACGGTTTTATTGGTGGATTTAATTGGTGGGCTGAAGCTGGATTCTATGGAGGGTTTTTAGCAGGAATTATTAATGCTGTTTTCTACTTCTTAAGGTTTAAAAAAATAATTTAATCCTTTTTTTTTAATATTTTGATTGGAGAAGCTACTATAAATTAAATTTTTAAAAATTGATTCTTTTTTGTAGAGCATAATAGAAATATAAGAGAGCAATGGAAATTACATATAAATCAAATATTTTAAAATTCTATATTTTTTCATTTATTTTGGGTATTCATACAGTTAGAGCAGTATATATTCCATTTATGATGGACTGGGGCGGACTTTCTTTCCTACAGGTAATGATATTACAGAGCTATTTTACCGCTATGATTCTTCTCCTTGAAATCCCTTCAGGCGCTATAGCAGATTTTTTAGGGCGTAAAGTGGGATTATCTTTATCTGCACTATCAATATCAGCAGCTGCTTTCACATATAGCATAATCCCTAACTTTTATTTGTTTTTTCTAGCAGAAACTTTATGGGCTTTTGGATCTGCTTTAATGTCTGGAACAAATGAAGCTTTCCTCTATTTTTCTTTAAAATCTTACGATAGCGAGACCAAGCTTTCAACTTTTTTGGGAAGATCTCGAACTATTAACCTTATTGCTTTAACCATTTCTGCACCAATAGGGTCATTAATCGCACAATTCATTTCTTTACAATTTACTATGACTTGCTTAGCTTTAATATATATAAATGCATTTATTGTTGCGTTAACATTTAAAGAACCAAAATTAGTAGATAATGACTATAAAAAAGAAAGTTATTTTAGGATAATTATATCGGGTTTTAGAGAATTAATAAGAAATAAAACTCTAAGAACTCTAGCTTTTGACTGGATACCAATTAACGTATTAATATTCTTTATGTTTTGGTCGTACCAGGTTTATTTACTCGAAATTGGCATTTTAATAGGATGGTTTGGATTTATTTTGGCCGGAATGAATATTGTGAACGCAATATTTTCTATTATTATCCCTTCACTATTAAAATCGTCTAAAAATAAAAAATCATTTTTAATTTTGATTAATTTAATAAATGGAATCACCTATCTACTTTTAGGTCTGACTACAATAATCCCATTAGGACTTGCCTTAATTCTTATAATTGTTGCATTTGGATATACTAGATATTTCATATTCGTGGATGGAATTAATTTACAGATTGAATCTGAAAATAGAGCTACTGTACTAAGTACTATAAATATGTTTGGAAGTCTTTTAAGGGCAATCTTATATCCATTTGTAGGACTGCTTGTTGAGTGGAATGTTTTTAGTGTTTTTATAATGACAGGAGTTTTAATTCTATTTTTAACTATTTTTACACGTTCAAAAAGTGAATATTTGTAGTTTTAGTTAAGATTATCATGTTTAGCTTTTTAATTTAAATCTCTTGTTCTGAAAGAGCTAAGATACTAAATAAAAAAGCTTACATCCATGATACAACTTTTTGCGTATTTACTAAAATATCTACTAAATCTTCATAATCAATGCCTTTTATATGACTAATGAGATCCTTAGGTTCCATTCCTCTCGCCTTAATATCAGGTATCATAGCATAGACATTAATAGGCAGATCTAATAGAATTTCTAGGAATTTAGGGGTTACTCCTTTTTTTGTAGTCCGAATTACGCCATCATGAATGAGAATTATATCAATTCTTAATTGTTGCTTTACTTGTTCATTCAGTATTTTCATTAGGCTCTTAGATTTATCAGTCTTAGCAAGACTAAATCCATAAAAATACATAATAGAATTTTTTATATCCATTTAATTCACCTCGTTAATATTTAAAACTGACATCAGCATTTAAAATAAGTTGAGCAATCTCCTTCATCTCTACAACCTTAATATTCTCTTTTAGAATTAAGTCATTGACTTCTATTCCCGTAATCCTTAAGTCTTCACTATGAACATATATTTCCAATTCAGAGAGCTCTATTAACCTTAAAATGTTATCAAAATTATCCATTTTTAAAGCTTCTGGTTTTAAATTCTTATTTAAAAAATAAACTGCATCATGAAGCAAAACAACTTTACAAATTTCAACATCTCCTACAGCAAGTAATCCAGCAGCCATTCGTATTGATTCTACTACTGAATTTTTTCCAAAAGGTCCGTCCTCACAGATGATTAGAATCGAATTCACCAATTTCTTATCAACCTCCTGGACCAAAAAATATAATTTTATCTGATTTTGCTGCCATAAGTGAAAGTCCACCTAGACCTTCTTGATGCGCTCCCCTCACGAATTCTTCAGATTTAATTCCAGTAAAACTAGTCCACGTACTGCATGCTGAGAATTCGATATTATGATTATTACAAAAATTCTCAAGATGTTGAGATATATTGCGAATAGATGAATCTTTTATTTTTTTTTCCTTAATATTATAAACTCCACTTCCATAAAAAAAGATCCCGATAATTTCATGCCCTTTTTTTATTATCGCTTCACTTAAATTAAGAACTGTGTCAATAGCTTCATATTTATAGGGTTCAGCACACACAACAAAAGTAAAGGAAACCATTTTTTCTATAAGTTTTGACCTTAATTAGAATAATGAAATTATGTTATGAATTTAATTCTTATGTTTAAGAAATATGACAAAAAGTAATATTATGTCATTCTTGAAAATAAATTGTGGATTTCTTTTTTGTTGGAAATTTATTTGTATAACACTTAATCGGATAGTCATGTGGTATTGCCGCAAGACAACGATTGCATGAGATGCAAGCAGCTCTCTTTTGTTTCCCTTCTTTAATATTTTTTACAATAAATGGTTCCCTTATAAATGGACGGGACATTGATATGAAATCAGCATGTTTATTCTTTATGATTTCTTTCATAAAGGTTTTATTTCTTAAGCCACCAACCAAGATTAGTGGAATATCTCCAATTTTAGGTTTAATCTTCTTAGCGGCTTCAATATTATAACCTTCCTCCATATCGAATTTTCCTACCATATCTTGATAAATATCTCGTGCCATTTTTTTCAAATAATCAGGAACAGCTTGCACAATTTCTTGGACAGGAACCTCTCCTCGAGACATATTAAAAAGAGAAAATCCAGAACCACAACTTATTTCAATTGCATCAATTCCAAGTTTTACTAACCATTCAGAATATTTCATTGCTAATGGCGGAGTTATCCCTTCAGTGGGGGTATAGTCATTAGTATTTAATTTTATTATTAAAGGTATTTCTTTGGGTAAAGTTTTCTTTGTCCTAACAATTACCTGCTTTAAATAATTAAATCTATTTTCATCAGAGCCACCCCAATCATCTTCTCTATGATTGTAAAATGGTGATAAAAACTCATTGATTAAATAACCATGAGCAGCATGCAATTGAATAGAATCAGCACCCGATTCAACTGCCCGTTTACTAGCATTTATAAAAGCTACTATGGAGTCTTCGATTTCTTCTTCAGTCATTTCTTTTGAATATTCAAAGGATATTGGACTTAGAATTTCTCTTGAAGGACAAAGAAGCGGCCCTTTAGTTAATCTTGTAAAAGTTTGTATCCCTGAATGTACTATTTGAAAGGCTACTTTTGCACCTTGTTTATGTATAACGTCCGTAATCTTTTTTAAGCCCGGGATTAATTTATCATCATATATCCCAGTTTGGTATTTATAAGAACGACCAAAAGGGTGAATATACATAAATCCTGGTATGATTAAGCCAACTTCGCCCTTTGCTAGATCACTCATTAGCTGTACAAGTTCATTAGATACCTCCCCGGTTTCTTTTGCTAAGTTTTCTAACGTAGCAGAACGTACAAACCTATTTTTTACTTCTAAACTACCAATTTTTACTCTTTCAAATAAAACAGACATATTAATTCACCCTGCACGATTTTTATTAAGTATTTAATCTCAGATATTATATATATTTTTCAGAATTTAATAAATAATAAATTGAATTAATTTTTCCATAGATTATTAGCAATTCTCATATAAAAAAAAAGAAATTATTGATACTTTTCAGAGAAAAAATCCAGTAATGAGAAAAACTTGAGAGAAGAAAAGATAAAAATAGATTTAAAAAATTAGAAATTTATTTTAGATTTTTATTTTTATTGCTATTATTTCTCCAGTTGCGTATTCTTTTTCTTTAACAAATAAAGAGCATGATACAATAGTCTTCCTTTCTGTCGTTTCTTTTATTCGTGCTCGAAAAACCCAAGGTTTATTCAATGGTGTAGGTTTTAAGAATTTCACGAATAATGAACCAGTTGCATATGCAATTGGAGGTTCTGTACCTTCCTCTCGACCCTCTGCTTTGTGAGCTGCTGAAGCAGCAGTATTAAGACAATGACAATCAAGAATTGTAGTAATAATGCCTCCGCAACCTCTCCCGGGATATGCACAATGATATCTCTTTGGTTTCCATGTACAAACACACTCATCTCCTTCCCAGTAACTCTTTATTTGCAATCCATGTTCATTACTCCTTCCACACCCCCAACAATAAGTGCCTAATTCAGGCCATTTATCTTGAATCGCTTTATTTTCCATATAGATCTCTCTTTTTCTGATTTTTTTAAAATCTATTGAATTTCAAAAATATTAATTCTTTTTGATAAAAATGTCAATCTTTAATTAAATAAAAGGATTGTTAGATAACCTATAAAAATTTTAATAAAAATTATATTGAATTGATATTTGCATAGATTATGTCTGAACCTAGTCCTCTAAAATCTAAAGGATTTCACCCATTTGGCGATTTAATCGGATTTGAATTTACTAAATTGAAAAAAGGATATTCCCAATGTGTTTTAAAGATTAATAATAATCACTTTAATCCTCACAAAACAGTTCATGGTGCTGTTATGTATTCGATGGCAGACACGGGCATGGGAGGAGCATTATATTCTTTATTAGAAAAAGATGAGTCGTGTGCAACTGTAGAGATTAAAATCACTTACTTTAAACCTGTTAAAGAAGGAAGCCTTATATGTGATACAAAAGTAATCCATAGAGGAAGAACATTTGGTATTCTTGAATCAGAGATTATGAATGACGAAACTCTCGTTTCAAAGGCATATGGAACTTTTTCAATATTTAAAATTAAAAATAACATTACCTAATTTAAAACATTATGAAAGGGAAGAAGTGTCGGGTTATAGAAGATTATAAGTCTCCTTACACAGAACTACTCTTAATTAGAAAAGGAGAAACTTTATCAATTAGAGAAAAAGAAAGTGAATGGCCGGGATGGATCTGGTGTACTAATAAAGAAGGAATAAGTAGATGGGTGCCAGAAAATTATCTCGAAATTCAAGGAACCACGGGCAAAGCAAAACAAGATTATAACGCTACAGAACTTAATGTAAAAACAGGAGATGAACTTATAATTAAAGAAGAAGAAGCAGAATGGTTCTGGGTTGTTAATCAGCAAGGAAAAAGGGGTTGGGTTCCAATAAGAAACGTTCAAATAATTGATGAATAATTAATAAAGTGAGTTTGAGTTCTATTTCTTGATATATTGAAATATTTTGATTTTAAAAGCATAGAGAGGAATAAACTTTTTAATTATTTTCTAATAAAAGATGTTATAATAAAACTGAGAAGATGAATTTAATATGACTGAGCCCCATAATAGAATAAATGAAACATTAAAAACAATTTTTAGTCTAAGATCAATTCGAAATTATTCTGAAAAAGAGATATCTAAAGAGAATTTAAATCTCATAATAAACGCATCCGTAAGAGCTGCTAATGCCTCAGGAAGACAAAGTTATTCTATAATTGTTGTCGATGATAAGCATCTTTTAAAAAAATATTTCTATGCTGCTAATAAAGGATTACTCTTTTGTGTAGATTTCAACAGAATAATTGATGCTGCCAAATATTTAAATCATACTTTTGCTTCGAATAATTTGAGATTTTTTATAACTGGAGCAACAGATACTATACTTGCTGCCCAAACGGCGACTATTGCGGCAAAATCCCTAGCAATCGATTCTTTATTCACTAATAGTGTTCATAGAGAAGAATTAAATTCTGTTTATAAAGATTTTAACCTTCCTAAAACGCTTTGCTTTCCTCTAATCGCACTTTGTTTAGGTTATGCTTCTAAAGAATCAAAATATTTGAAAGGCAGATTAAAAAGTCCAGGAATTATCCATCATAATAAATATCATCGATTAACAGAACAAGAATTAGATAAGCTTATAGAAGAATATGATGATGATGAAAATCATATAGGGCTTTTATGGGAAAATTGGAAAGAAATGGGTTTCAAACATTACCTAGATTGGTTCTATACCAGATGGTCACGAGAAATCCCAAAAGAAAAACTGCAGGAATTTCACATAATATTAAAAGAAGTCGGATTTATAGATCCAAAATGGTATATTGATCAATAAATTTGGAAAAAGTATCAATTTAATCACTTCAAATTTAAGTGATTATACCCTTTATGATTAAGGATTTCCTTAAGTAAAGCTTTAAATACTTCCTCAACATTCTCCCCAGTTTTTGAAGAACATTCAAAATAATCCTGTAAACCATGTAATTTCATTAAATCTAATGCTTCTTCTTCTATACAAACCCTTTGTTCTCTCAGGTCCAGTTTACTCCCGACAATTATAAAAGGCATATTTTTAGATACTTTTCTAAATTCTGGGAGCCAATTAATAATATTAATGAGACTTTCATAATTAGTAAGATCAAATACAAAAATTCCTCCGGAACAACCTTGACCATATGATGGTATTAGGAATTTGAATTTATCTTCACCTCCAAAATCCCATACTTGAAGTGTTACTTTTCCATTATTAGTTTCTAAGAGTTTGATATGTATTGCTGCTCCCAGAGTTGATTTAATATTTTCAAAAAACTTGTTTGTGAGGTAACGATTTATAAGTGTAGTTTTTCCAACTCCACTATCTCCGAAAACACAAATTTTGTATGTTAGATTTAACTCTTGTTGTTTAGTATCTACCATATTCAAATAACTTTCTTTATGGTTTTCAATTTTTATGTGATCATCACATAAAATACTCTTTTCTTATACCTTTCTATGTAATACTCTTAATTTTTAAGAGAAATATATCTTATAGAAAATATTCTTTTTAATTTAAATATTTAGTTCTTAAAACTTATAAATACTCTTAGAGATAACCTTCTAGAAGCGGGGTAAAATCTGATGAAAACTTTAAGTATGCTGTATTTTGATTCACTCCTTAATCTAAACCTTCAATTTTTTTAGGAGCTCGGGGGGGAGAACGGTAAAATTTAACAGCAGGATAACCCAATATAAATACTCCAACTTTATTTCCCTTAATGTTAGCTATTTTCTTTATTTCTGGATTCCGCATCATGGCAATCTGCGTCCAACCATTCCAACAAGTACCTAAACCCAAAGCTTGGGCGGCTAATCTACCATATGTAATAATAATTCCGATGTTTAAAAATTCACTGTCAAACATCAGAGGAGAATCAACAAAAATAACATGAGGGGCATCAAAAAATACTGGACTGTTAAATGCTTTTCCAAGAAGCTTAAATAACAAACCATATTTAGCTTTTAATTTTGGTTCTTTGATTAACTCTTCAATGACAGCATCATTTAATTGCTTTATTTGTTCTTTGTCTGAAAGGACTGTAAAATTTTCAGTTCGTGCGTTTTCTGCTGTAGGAGCATATAACATTGCATCAAAAACTTTTTGTAAAATATCATTTGGCACTTTTTTAGTTCTAAAACGACGAATTGAACGATTTGCTCTAAGAAATTTATAAATTATATCATATGAAGCGATATTCTCTGGTTTATCAACTCCTTCATAGGAATATGCTTCTCCCATTCCTTCGTAAAGAATAGCATCTTGAGGGCATCTTGCGATGCACTGACCACATAGATTACAAAAATCAGTTGGATCATTAAACACTATTTTATCTTGATCTTGATCTCGTCTAAATAATATACAAGTAATAAGGCAAAGATTGCAATTATTGCATTTCTCATGATTTATTCCTTTAATAGACATAAGATATAAAATCAATTAGTTAAAATAATTTTTATTATAAATCACTCTGAGAATCTTATGTGGTATGAGGTTTCAGCACCAAAAGATATATATCAAATAGGTAGAAAATATTCAGAGAAAATCTTAAAAAAAAAAAGATTTAATATTGGTTTAAGTTAAGAATAAAATCTTGATTATTTCTATTGTTTAAGCGGAAACATAATTTGAGTTTTCAACTCTTCAGGTGGGGTCTCACCAGGATCATTTAAATAAAACTCATAAGCAACTCCTGTCGGTTCGTATCCATTTTGTTGAATCCATTGAGTAAGTTCATTGTAGGCAGGTTCTATTTCGGTATATGAACCGATATGCAGATACGAAGCAAATTTTCCCGACGGTATTTCACTCTCTTCAATATTATCCTTATTAGGAAGTTTTTTCGCAACAGGAAATCCAATTTCAATATCTAAGTTTTGCATATCCAAATTATAATAAGCAACAAATGGTGCCCCCGTTGCTTGTTCTCCCAAATCACCAAGATATTGCATTATTCTTTTATAGGATTCTCCAAGGACTTGAGGCAAATTTTGAACAGAGGACCTAGTTCTTATTGATAAGACAGGTTGAGTATCTTGGTATTTTAACTCACATTTAGAATCCATTTTGGTTTCACGTTTAAGATTATTAACCTAGATGGTTAAAATTATGAAATTTGATATTTTTATTTCTCTTCAAATGATATAAATCATCACTTTAAAAGAATTTATGAAAATAATTTATAGTGATCACTGTATAGAATTAGTAATTAAATTTTAGTTTCTTTTTTAAATTCAAATGAGATTATTGCAGGGTCTTTGATTCCCAATTTTGTACTAATATTTCTAATGTAGCGTATTCTTCTTTTTTTTAGTATATCATTAACAATTACAGTAGGTACTAGAGAAATTGTTAGAATAAGGGGCAATCCCAACCATAAAATTAAGGTTGGAATATTAAAAATATTACCAGGCAATCCAAAATTGTCATTAAATCTTTGAATAAAATCATTTACAGTTAAAATATAAGTAAGAATAGCTCCAATACCTGCATAGCTTCTGAGTATTGTTTGGAACCAATCACCAATAGAACGTAATACTATTGATTCTGAAGAATTCTCTATTTTTTGTTTGTTTGAATATATAATTCCTGAATCTTTCAAAAACCAAACTGATGAAAAAAACATTGTTGCTAACGCAAGAGTTAACATTAATAATATTGCATCTGCAAAAAACCTTGTTAGCATAGGGATATGGGAAACAACATCAAAGATATTTGTTATATCCGCAGATAAGATAAATTCTACTATAGTGGGAGTAAAAAGCAAAGAAGAAAGATTAATAGCCATTAAAACTGGAAAAAAACTCTTAGAAAACAAAAGCAGTTTTTCTGATCTTTGTTCTGTTTGAATTCCATAATACATACTTGAACCATAAAACTTTTTATGTAAGTATAAAATAATTGGGCTTATAAGATAACCTCCAATAATTAATCCGGTTAAAGCAGAAAGAGGAAGAATAATAATGAATATAATCCCAAGTTCTAAAAGAACATCATCTAAAGGTATAAAACGAGATAAATCAATTGGAATCACTGGTCTAAATAATATTTCTAAAATACTAATTATGATTATCCAAAAAATAATATAAACAAAAAATAATATTAATAATTTCTTGTACTTGGAAATTTTCATGAGATCTAAAGCCTTGGATAACTTTTATGACTTCTTATTAAATGAATTTTCATGGGCTTTTAATACTATACTTTAAAATCATCTATAAAAAGATTTTCCACTTTTTAGAAATATAATTACTTATCACTAAATCCACTCAGAACTTGTTCCATTTTTTTTCGATATAGATCAAAAGCTGCCCGACCATTTTTACTAAGCTTTAGTATTGTTTGAGGTTTTTTTCCTTTGAATTTTTTCTCAATATTCACATACCCCGTAGACTCAAGTTTAGTCAAATGTGAAGACAAATTTCCATCAGTTAGTCCAGTTTGGTTTCTCAAGAACACAAAATCAGCGCTCTCAACTACATACAGATATGACATGATCATCAATCTTGCTGGCTCATGTATAACCTTGTCAATATCACTGAGAGGTTGGATATTATCCTCTGATTCTGCCTTCTTTTTTGTCATGAACCATCACCTATTTTGACAAGGGATATTTTTTTAAAAAGTGAATAAAATAATATAATCCAATTACTACTATTGCCCCTCCAAAAGAACCATATGTAAGAAGAGTATCCAGTGGAGATCCTACAATTGGAGTAAGCAGAATTGTTAAAAAGAGCCCTATTCCCGCTAGAAAACCGTAAAAATACAATCTAGTAAAATCTAGAAAATAAGCTACGACACAAAAAGGAAAAGCAAAAAATCCTATTCCTAACAATAATGATATTAGAAGAGGCTCAAGTTGGATGCTATTAATTAACCCTGTAAAAGGTAAAATAAGCAAAAATAAATTCAAAATAAAAAATGCACTTAAAAATAGTTTGAGTTTTAGTTGTTTTGACTTACGTTTTGGTCCAAATTTTACAATTCCCATACGAGGGACTGTAATATACTTTTTTCCTAGAAAAAAAAGTAAGAATGCAATTGTATTCAACACTACAACCGGTGTAATAATAATCCAGACATCATTTAAATTTAAGAGCGAAGCTAGTGATGTACTAACTCCCATACTTAGAATTATCAGCCCGATAAATAAATCCCATAGTCCGTCGTCGAATATTGATCTATAGGCTTTTTTCTCAAGTGATTTTAAATCCATATTTTCAGTCATATTTTAGTCCATCTCCTCTTTTGGTAATGGATATTTTTTAAGAAATCGAATAAAAAAGATTATACCCCACGTAATGATAATAATACCAATTATTCCAAATGTAATAAAACCAGTAATAATAGTTTCAATCTCGTATCCACGTAAAAATTCCGTAAGGAAAATGCTAAAACCTCCCATCACAGCAATAATATACCCGCGATTAAATTGTAAAAAAAAAGCAAAAAAACTTATAGGAATAAAGATGAGCAAGCTAAAGAAAATTGGCACAAAAATCCCTTCTACTGTTACACTTGGGAGCCCCGGAATGAATCGAAGGCTTACAAGTATGATCAATAATACAAAATTAGCAAATGAAACAACAAACAATCTCTTAATATTTAATTTACGTTTCTGACCGAACCTGGCACGCCCTAAACGAGGAAGAACGATGTATTTCTTACCAATAAATAGGAATATAAGACCTCCAATTGAAAAAAATGAATAGGCAATTAAATTACTAAAAAAATAATTAAATCCAATTCCAAGAAAAAAACACCCTAAAAGGATATCATAGAGCCCATCCTGAAAGTAAGAGGTCCATGCTTTTTTCTCAAGTGATTTTAAATCAATATTTTCAGACATATTTTAAGCTTTCTCCCCTTTAGGCAAAGGATATTTTCGAATAAATTTAATTAAGGATATCATTCCTATGAAAATAATAACAAAACTAGTAATACCGAATGCGGTTAGAGCGTCAAATGGTTCCGGGATAATTAATGATAATAAATCTGATAGAAAAAAACTTAATCCCACTAAAATAGCTATAAAATACAATCGGGGATATTGAAGGAAATATGCTGCAAAAAATAACGGAACTGTTATAAATAATAATCCTGTAAATAATCCTTCAAGATACACCGGAAAAATTATCCTTAAATCTGGATTTACTAAACGTATTATATAAATAATTAAAAGAATAACCGAATTAATAGATAATACAATTACTGTTTTCAATTTACGAGATTTTTGTCTAAATCCAAATTTTACTAATCCTAAACGAGGTTGTGTTATAAATTTTTTTCCGAGTAAAAAAATAATAAACCCAATTATCATAAGAATTATTGGTAATAGACTATCAAACGGTTCAGGTAATAAATCACCAAGAGTTATGCCTATACCGATACTTAAAACCAATATACCAAAATAAATATCTAAAATTCCATCTTCAAGTGTAGATCTCCATGTTTTTTTCTCAATTTCTTTTAAATCAATATTTTCCGCTATTATTTTCACCTAAGTTTTAAACCTTAAGATATATTATTCAAGTAAATTACCAGCCCGATTAATATTGTAGCTATGAACACAATGAATAATATGATTCTTAAAAGTAATATCTTTTTCATCTATTTCTTCTCCTCTGATTTATTATTTTTTATTTTTTTATTGATAACTTGTAATAAAAAAAGAAAAGAGTGTAATTCCTTAGGGAACCATTACTCCAATTTATTTAATTTTTTCATACCGATATATAGCAGTGGAAGGCTTACTCCAATATTGTAAAGAAATATTGGTACCTGCATTATTATTCTCATCATTGCGACAGTTTCAGGATTAATGAAAATCAATAACATGATTGGCAAAAACATTAATGGTTGTAGTAGTAGCATTGATATCATAGCATTTGATTTCATGTTAGAATCTTTTTCTCCAAAAGCAGGGGAAGCACATTGGAGTCCCATAGCTTGGCTCATTGAGATCTGCGCAAATAATAAAAATTCGATAAAGAAAATTATAGTGTTAAGTACGTCGATATTTGTGAATATAACAAACAATGTTGTAATAAATAGTGATATGAAAGTGTTGATAATCAGCATTGTTAGTAAATAGGAATATACTATCGCTTTTATTCCTCTTGGAGATCTCTTATAAATCCAAATAACATCCTTTGAATCAACAAATGCAAGATGTCCTATTATAATACTCCCTATACCACCACCTATAGCAATTAAAATAGTTGAAGAGAATACTATTCCGAATACATCCTCGGTCATACTTGAAATAAACCAAGTCATAAATCCAAGAAGTCCAACAATATAAGCAATTCTGGCAATGTTTGCTTTTTTTCTAAAAAATCTCTTTAATTGAACTATAATTAAACCCCCCCATTTGCGTCCAGATGCTTTCCTAATGAATCTATAGACAAAATTCTCATGTTTAACAATTGTTATATTGCTCTTTTCAATACCACCTTCTAATGTATAGAATAGCTCAGCTTTTTTGTAAGCAATAAATAAGCTTACAATGGGTACACCAAGAACTAACAGAAGACTAATCCATACATTAAGGATAAACGTATTAAGTAAAATTGGGTCAATAATATATAAGATAATGTTTGAAAACCATAGAGAGGGGTAAAATGCTAGCCAATTTTTTAATTCTGGATGTGTTAAAAGATGGTTAAGGAAGAAAATTACTGCATACATTATTGCAACCAAAATTATTGTGAAAATCCATATTAACGCTTTTCCTAAATCCCTTGCTTTTTCGTTTTTTGAAATTTTATGTTCCAGCCAACTTGCGAAAATTGAACCTACTAAGTTCGCAAAGTATACAAGCCCAAAAATCGAACTATATATAACGATATATTGAATTATAGTCAAATCAATGATAGGATTTATCATACCAACCACGATTGGCGATAATATTAAGACTGCCATAGTATATATTGGAGCTTTCCCTAAAAATTCTCCTAAGAAGATATCATTTGACCTAACTGGTGTCGCTAATAACGATTCTTTCACACTTGTCTCACCTTCTCTATAGACATTATTTAAAGGATACATTAGAAGCATTAAAAATATCACCATCATGAGTGATTCGATGATAATCGCAATAACTGGTTTGAAAACACTGGAAAACTGAATAGCTAGTGTTGGCATAAATAAATCAAATAAAATAGGTGCGATTATGAAAGCCCAAATCAATAATAATGAATAAAATGCAATAAAAAACAATTTTCGATGATTTCGGAAACTGCTTGTTCTAAGTAAAATCTCATTTTTTGCTATAACCTTCCATAATCCCTTCTTCTGATTTATTATTTCCACTGATTGTCTTCTCAATGGTTTATTATCAGGCGAGTCCAATATTTTTTCAGTTGTTAGAACTGTCATCTCAAATTTACCTCAATTTTTATTTTTTTTTTTCTTATTTTTTTTTTTTTTACCTTTATAGTTTTCAGGAGTTTCTTCTCGCCAAGCTAATAAATCCTCAATATGGGATGCACCAGTAATTTGTAAGTAAGCCTCTTCCAAGTCTTTTGCTCCAATAGACTCAATTATTTCTTTTGGAGTTCCTTCAACTTTTAACTGCCCATCAACAATAATACCAATTACATCACACAATTCTTCAGCTGTATCGAGAAGATGAGTACAAATGAAAACTGTTTTGTCTGCTTTTTTTGCAAGTTCAGAAATAAGGTTTTTTACAATCCTTGCGGCTGCCGGATCCAAATTTGATGTAGGTTCGTCTAAAAAGAGAATCTCTGGATCCTGAATTAAAGCTGCACATAAACACACTTTTTGTTTCATTCCTCTAGAATATCCTTCTAAAAGATCATTTTCACGACCTTCTAAATCAAATAGTTCTAATAATTCATTAATGCGAGCCGAGATTATATCTTTTTGTAAGTAATACAACTCTCCAATAAACTCTAAGAATTCCCTAGCAGTTAGTTTAGAATATAAACCAGGAGATTCTGGTAAAAACCCACAAATCATCTTAACCTTTTTACTTTCAGTTACAATGTCATAACCTCCAACAGATGCTTTTCCAGAAGTTTTAGATATGATAGCATTAAGAATTCTAACTGTCGTAGTTTTTCCTGCTCCATTTGGACCTAGTAATCCATATGTTTTTCCATAAGGTATTTTTAAATTAAGATTATTGACTGCACGGATATTACCAAAATTTTTAGTAAGATCGTTTGTCAATATCGCATGTGTTTCAACCAATTTTTCATACACCTCAATTTTGATTTGTTATATTTTTTAATTTTAATTTTAAATTTAAATTAAGTTAGTGTTTGATTCATACCTTGTTCTAGTTCCTAACCATGAAAAAAGAATAACAATAGCACAATAACTTGCTATAATAGCGAAAAAATACAATAAAACATTATAAGCAGCTAATCCTAAGTTTAAAAATGCTAAATCAACCATCAAAGGAATAAATATAATAACAGTACCTATAATTAAAAAGCCCAAAAATCCATATAATATGGTGTTAGGGACTTTTTTTCTGATAAGAACAACCCAATCTACAGTTTGTCTCCTAAATAATTGCCATAGACCAAGAATTAATACCCCAATTCCTGCAATAAATACAGCCCAATAAATAATGTTATAACTTAAAATTAGTCCACTATTTCCTAATAAAATAATTATAGGTCCTGAGAAAGAAATGAAATTTAGTACCCCATGTATTATTATGGGAAATATAACATTACGAGTAAGAACATAAATCAAACCTAAACTAATCCCAATTAAAAAAACACCAGATATATGTATAATACCTCCTGAAAGATTTCCATTTACTAAATCTGCTGGTAGATGCGATATAGCAAATAAAAAGCCTGAAGATACTATTGCTGCTAACGGTCTCATTCCTCTTTTTTCCAATAATGGAATTAATAATCTACGATAAACTAATTCCTCATAGATGGGTGCCCCAATGACAAGTGGAAGATAATAAACTAGAATATTTAAGGGATTGGATAAATGTCCTGGATTTAATAGAATATCTGTATATCCACTCAGAGGATTTAGATTAAATGCATTAAATAGGTAAAATAAAATTAAGTTAGTACTAACTATAAGTGTGAAGGTGCCACATATAAGCAGAATTGTTGTTAAAGAATTATTAATAGTTAACTTATGATGTTCTACAGATTTTGCTTTAAATAAGGGAATGAATATATAATAAACTAAGAAAATTCCTATAATTTGAGATAGAAGTAAAATTACAAGATTTGTGATTGCAATATCCAAGGGAAAAGAGGGACCAATAAATATAATAATAAGTGATATTAGAATGGATAGAATATCTAATAACAATCCACCTATTCCGATAACCATCAATGGTGTAAAGAAATTTAAAAATTTTCCATTTTTCTCTTTAATTATAACCATTCTGTGTATTCTCCTCCAATTTATTTTTATTTAAAATTTCATTATTATGATTTTTATCGAGACGATATCTTATTAAAAAACCAATATTCGTCACTAAAGATAAACCTGTAAATAAACCCTCAAGAAAATCCAGTAAAGGTATATCACCTGGAATCATGCCCAGTATTATTGCTATTGCTATAGAAAACATTCCAATTATAAATAAGGATTCTTTCTTCATATTTAACCTAACCTAAATTGAACTAATTAATAAATTATGATTTTATATATTTTTATCCATCAGGACTTTCTTAAGTCCTAATTTACTTATATGAAGTTTCATATTTAAAGCTTTGTATCGCAAAGTGATCCCCAATATAAAGTGAGATCTATAACAAAGTATGCTTTTCATACATGAAGAAATAAACTAACTCAGATCTTTTGTAAATTAAAACAGAAAAATATAAATAAATCAAAATTAAAAGTTAATAATATTAACAAAGATTAATGGATAAATGATATAATGACTGCTATTAGAAAAGAAGGAAAGGTTAATGATGATACAACGCTCATTGATATAAAAATGTTTGGTGTTCCTAAAATCACTGGTATATATCTTATTGAAAGTGGAAAGAAGTGCTTAATTGATGCAGGAACTCATACTGAAGCTCGAAAAATCCTTAGACAATTGAAAGATTTGAATGCTTTCCCTCCAGATATTATTGTATTGACTCATTCTCACTGGGATCATTGTCAAGCCATCCCTTTTTTAAATCAACGAGCAAAGAAGGAAGGAAAAGAAATTGAGATATTTGCGTCAGCTAATGCGATCCCAAATTTAAGAGATCAATCATATAATGAAATTTTTGGAACAGGACCCTTTAATAATATTGAGGACAAAATAATACCTCTTAAGGAAGGAGATACCATAGATCTTAATGAGATATCCTTAAAGATTTTTGAAACTAAGGGCCACATGACTGATCATATTGCCATTTTTGATGAGAAAAATAAAAATCTTTTTGTAGGAGATGCTCTTGGAGATAAAGTTTCAGATATTGTTTTTATCCCTCCTTTTGTGCCTCCACATTGGGATAAAGATAATTATCTTAAATCTATCAGTAAACTTAAAAAAATAGATTATGAGACACTAAGTTTATCGCATTTTGGGTTGATCTATGGAGATGAATCTAAAAGCATATTGGATGAATCTATCACAAATGTCGATAAATGGTGGAATCTATTTGAGGAAAATATTGAGAAATTAGATAATATAGAGTATATGATTGATAAGGCGTTTACAAGATTAATCCCTAAAACGGAATTAGAGAAATATCCTCAAAAACTGAAAGAAGCTATTGCTTTTTGGCTAAGTGAAGGATTCAAAATCTCAAAAGGGATCTAAATATTATCTTTAAATTTTTCTACAAACTAATTCTCCCTTTCCAATAGGAACTACTAAAGCATCTACCCGCTCATCAGCTAATGCTTTATCCAGCATCGGTTTTAAAGTCTCATAATGATTGATTGCATTATCAGCGACAAGAATCCCACCCTTAACCATATTCGGTATGATAAGATCATAACATGCATCATACACTTCCTTTTCTGCATCCAAGAAGCAAAAAGAAATATTCTTGTAATTGGGAATATGGTCTCTTGCATCACCTTCTATTAATTCAACCACATCTTCCACACTTGTTAATTTAAATGTCTCTTTTGCCAATTTTACTTTTTCGTTTAAAATTTCGAAGGTGATTACTTTGTTTTTAATAAGTCTACAAGCAAGAGCGATCCATAAGGTAGAATAACCAGCACTTGTTCCAATTTCTAAGAATTCACCTTTTGGGGCACTAGCAGCTAAAATCGCAATAAACTTTCCAGTCTCTGGAGGAATCTGACGAAGTCTCTCCATTCTAGGTGTTCCATCTTCTCTATCTTGTGCGTCAATTTCTTCAAGATAACTCATTCTCTTTATTACTGCTTTAGGGATGTTCTGAAACATTTTTAATCACCAAGAAGATTTTTCCAAAATTATTAAATGTTGTGTTTTTTACCGGTAAAACCTGTTTAAATCTTAAAAATTTTTTACCTGTAAAATTAGAATAAGTCTGTATAGTGCTAAATAATATATTTAGATACAAAATCATTGTTTTACAATATTGTAAGTGCCCCCATAATTCTTTTATATTATGGTTGAAAAAATAAGCATATCATAATATATGTGGTTATTTTAAAATAACGAGATATTATGAAAATCTGACAAAAAATGGGTGAAATAATGTATAAAAAAAATAAAACAAAATCTAAATTAGGACTACTTAGTTTCTTAATGATCTTTTTTGCTTTATTCGCTTTAGCTCCAAATATAGCTATGGCTAATCCTGAAGAAGAACCAGCACTAGTATTTGGCACATATAATGGACCTAGTAATCTTGATCCACTTCTTGCGTTTGAAGCCAACTCATATAGTGTCATTGATCAAGTTGTTGAAGGGCTATTTGCTTATGATCTATCGCATCCTGAAATGGTTGTTATCCCTAGACTTGCTGCAGGATATGGAACATGGTCTCCAGATGGCTTAACATATACACTTTCTTTAAAACCAGGAATTACTTTTCATGATGGAGCACCTTTTAATGCAACTGCTGTTGAATGGAATTACAATAGATTAGCTTACTTTACTAATTTTACTGGTTTATTGCCACCTGGTTATCAAACATCACCATTTGAATGGTTGTACCGATGGCCTGATGGCACTCCCATAATTAATAGAGTAGAAACTGTTAATATATATACTGTTAATTTTGTTTTAAATAGACCTTATGCTCCGTTTGAATCATTATTAGCATTTACCGGTTCTGCTATATTATCACCTAAATCTACTCCCTATTTCGACTATCTTAATGTGTATTCTAGTAATTTAATTGGCACTGGACCTTTTGTTTATGATTATTATAGCGAAGGGTTTGAGGTAAAATTTCATGCTTATGAAAACTATTATAGTGGTGCAGCAGAAATTAAAGATCTCACATTTTCAATAATTCAAGATTCATTTGAAAGAAGTCAGGCTTTATTAGACGGATTAATTGATATTTTGCATAATCCAGAACTATCAATGATAAGTACCTTTGAAGCTGATCCTCAAATTGTTGTAGAACAAGGACAAGATGAAGTTACTAGGTTTATAACTATGAATAACCAAATAATCGATCAAACTTGGAGACAAGCAATTTCCTATGCATTTGATTATAATTACTATATTGATGATATATTAGGTGGTGAAGCAATCAGATTAAAATCTCCTATTCCTGAAGGGATTCTCTATGCTAACTGGTCATTAAATGCACCTACTCAGGATGTAATACAAGCTCGACAAATTTTGGTCGATGCGGGTATTTGCAATTTTGATGTTTATAGTGATACTGAGTGGTTGGATGCTGCAGCAAATAACCCTCTTAAAAGCATTACATATACATATGCTCCAAATGCTATTAGAGAAAATATAGGGATTCTATTAGAACAAAACCTAGAATTGATAGGAATGGATGTTTTTTTAGAATTAATTGACTTCTCTGAATTCCTATATAGGTTGTATGAGGATCCAAGCCTTTTCCAAACATGTTATCTCGGATGGGGTGCGGATTATAATGATCCAAGTGATTTTCTTAATATCCTATACAGTGTGGATGGAACATCTAATCTTGGGTTAGTTAATGATCCAACTTTAGAAGCCTTAATGGCACAAGGATTAAGTGAGCTTGATCCTATTGCAAGAGAAGGAATATATGATGAAATCCAGAGATATATGGTAGAGGAATTAATGCCATTCGTTTACTTATCAGTTGGTAGGAAGTATGATGTTTACAACATTAATGTGTTTGGATACCAAGCTAACCCTATGGGTAAATTCTGGTTTTATGATATTACATTGGAAGATTTTTCTCCTCCAGAAACCTTTGTTGAAACTCAAGGAGTTAAGGGATTCGATGGGTATTTTATGTCTGATGTGAGAGTCTATCTCTATGCTGATGATGATCTTAGTGGTGTATTAAAAACAGAATATAGCTTTGATGGAGTGACTTGGTGTGAATACATTGATTCAATCGAGATAATAGCCTATGGAGCTACAGATATCTATTATAGATCAGTGGATAATGCAGGTAATATTGAACCATCTAAGATAATAACCATAGAAATTTATGAGCGACCTCCCGATCACCAACCTGTAATTTACGCGCCATCCTCCTTCAGAGATGAAATTGATCCCCATTATGTATGGGAGACTTCATCTTATAATATAATTGACCAAGTTGCAGAAACACTATTTGCTCATGACTATGAAACCCCAGATAATGCTATCGTCCCTAGATTAGCTGCGGATTATGGTCTTTGGTCCCCAGATGGATTAACATATGAGGTTCCTTTGAGAACTGACGTATACTTCCATGATGGGGAAATTTTTGATGCATATATGGCAGAATGGAGTTTCAATAGATTATTCTACTTTATGAATATGACAGGTACATTACCAAGTGATCAACGTGTTTCTATGTTTCAATCAATATTTCGATGGATTGATGGCACACCAATTATAGACCATGTTGAGGTTGTAGATACCTATACCCTTAGGTTTGACTTAAATAGACCTTATGCAGGTTTGGAGGGATTACTTGCTATGAGTGGAACTGCGATTCTATCTGCAGCATCAACTCCGGCTACTGAATACCTTAATCCCGAAGATAATATTTTGGTTGGTACAGGTCCATTTCGATTTGCTGAATATCAATGGGATACAGGAGTTAGATTTTACAGATTTGATCCTTACTGGCAAGGGCCAGCAATGATTGATGAACTCTGGTTCTTAAGAATTGATGATTTTACTCAAAGACAAGACGCATTCCAACGTAGAGTAGTAGATTTCTTAGATGATCCTGATATTGCTTTACTTGATGATTATATAGCAGATCCAAATTTTGTAATTGAAGGTGGACCAGATGCGATTATTTACTACATAGCTATGAGAAATAATATTATTGATCAAACTATACGTCAGGCTATCTCTTATGCTATAAATTACACTCATCTAACTGAAGTTATATATGGTGGACATGTAGCACGTTTGAAGTCACCAATCCCACTTGGAATACCCTATGCAAATTGGGTTTATAATGTAGCTACATTTGATGTATTAACAGCAAGACAGATTTTGGTAGATGCAGGTGTTTGCAATTATGATATCTATGACGAACAACAATGGATTGATAATCCAATTCTTTCATATAATTATGATTATCTTGCCTACAGTTCCAGAAGCATAGATATTGCTCTTCTTGTGGAACAGAACTTGGAAAAAATTGGTATAGATATCACATTAGTTCCAACAGATTGGTCTGAATTATTAGATAAAATATTTGGAAACTCAGCAGATTTGCATCTATTTCTTTCCGCATGGGGTGCTGATTTCATAGATCCATATACTTTCATCAATTCTCTCCTATCGAATGATTCACCTTCTAATTGGGCAAAGGTAGATGACCCTTATCTTCAAAATCTGATTGATCAAGGAATAAGTGAGACAGATAAAATAACAAGGCAAGCAATTTACGATGAAATCCAAAGATATTGTGTTGAGGAATTAATGCCATGGGTTTTTACAACTACCGGTTATGATTACTTTGCATATAACTCTCGATTTAGTGGATATCAGTGGAATGAAATAGGGAAAGTCTGGTTCTACCCAGTAGGTACTCCAGATTTAACACCTCCTGAAACAACTATTCACTTAAAAGGACCGTATAGTTTAGATGGATATTATTTCTCAGATGTAACTGTAGAATTTTGGGCAGATGATTGGGATTCTGGAGTAGCATACACAGAATATAGTTTCAATGAGGTTGACTGGATTGAGTATACAGGAGATTTCATTATTAGCGATGAAGGTGCAACTACACTTTACTATAGATCAGTTGATTACAACGATAATGTTGAAGATACTAAAGTAGAATATATTGAAATATATCCTAGACTCATCAATGATCCTGCTGTTATATTTGGAACTCCAGGAAATTGGTTTGATCTTGATCCTCATAATGGTTGGGATTCTAGTTCATATAATGTATTTGATCAGGTTGTAGAGACTTTATTTGCTTATGACCTATCCGATCCCCAAATGAACATTGTCCCTAGATTAGCTGCAGATTATGGTACCTGGTCTCCAGATGGTTTGACATATACAGTTCCTTTAAGAACTGGTATTACATTCCATGATGGTACGCCATTTGATGCTTGGTCAGTTCAATGGAATGCCTATAGGTTAGGTTATTTTATGAATTTAACAGGCACACTACCTCGAGATCAGCCAATCACATTTATAGATTCAGTCTATAGGTGGCCTGATGGCACTCCTTATTTCATTGATGTCGAAGTTGTTAACGATTATACTGTTAGATACGTTCTTAGCAGACCATTTGGTGCTATAGAAGCTCTGTTTTGTTTTACTGGTTCAGGAATGTTATCACCAAGTTCAACGCCATTCTTTAATTATCTTGATAGATATTCAGATACATTAGTCGGAACTGGTCCTTTTGTATATGAGGAATACGTCCCTGAGTTGGGTATTAGATTTCATTCATATGAAAATTATTGGCAAGGTCCAGCGAGTATAAATGATCTAAGATTTGTATTTTATGAGGAACAGGATAGATTAAACCAAGCTTTATTAGATGGATATGTTGATATCATAAATGATCCTCTGATTGATATGATAGAAGCATTTAAGGCTGACCCAGAAATCATTGTAGATGAGGGTTTAGGGACGACTAGCTACTATCTCGTCTTGAATAACAATAATTTAGATCAAGTAATTCGGCAATCAATCTCTTATGCTATAAATTATACCTACGTAGTTGAGGAAATATATCCTGGGAGATTTGAAAGATTAGAATCTGCCCTTCCACCGAGTTTAAGATACGCTAACTGGGCATATAGTGCTGCTACTTATGATTTAATAACAGCTCGACAGATTTTAGTTGATGCAGGTGTATGTAGCTTTGACATCTATAATGATGCAGAATGGATTGATGCTGCAGTGAATAATCCGTTAGCAACCCTCAATTATCCTTACCGTTTTGATAGTTTGCTTTCTACGGAACTTGGAGATCTCTTAGCTGAGAACCTTAGAATGATTGGTATTAATGTTATACTGGAGTATATGGGTTGGGGTGATTTCATTGAAAGAATCTTCAATGATCTTAACTCTTTAGACTTATTCTATTGGGGATGGGGTACTGATTACAATGACCCTTATAACGTAATTAATAATTTATACGCTTCCTCAAATGGAAATCCGTTTACTAATTTAGCACAGATAAATGATCCATATCTTCAAGGACTTATTGATCAAGGTGAAGCTGAAATAGATCCAGGTGTTAGAGAAGCTATTTATGATGAAATTCAGCGATATCTAGTCGAGGAATTAATGCCATTTGCATATTTGATGATTAACATTCAATTTGATGCCTATAATAGCAAATTATCTGGATATCAATGGAATCCAATGAATAAAGTTTGGTTTTACAGTGTATATCAATCTACTGTTTATATTGAAACTGAAACGGGAATAAATGTTGAGGTGATTGACCCAATCCATGATATTACTTTGATTTTTAGTGAAGTTATTGATAGTGGAATTACGACAATTACTGAGTTAGAAACTGGTCCTGAGATACCATTAGGTTATGAAATGAATGGATTTTATTTCGATATTACTACCACGGCAGTTTATATTGGTCCTATTGATATTTCATTCATCTATGATGAAAGTCAAGTGGATAGTGATGAGGCAAACCTTAAAATAATGCATTGGAATGAAGTTACTGAAATGTGGGAAGATTCAACAACTTGGGTTGATACTACTAATAATATTATTTATGGTCAAGTATCTTCCCTTTCCATTTTTGCAATATTGGAAATAATTGATTTTGATCCGCCTATTACAACACATAGCCTAAGTGGTACTTTAGGTAATGAGGGATGGTATATCACAGATGTAGATATAACATTAATAGCAACTGATGCATATTCTGGTGTTTCAATCACGGAATATAGTATAGATGGGATTGATTGGGTCGAATATCAGGGAACTTTCACATATAATATCGAAGGAGAAAATACAATCTTTTACAGATCTATCGATAAAGTTGGAAATGTAGAGACTACTAACTTCATTTCAATAAAGATTGATAAAACACCTCCCGATACTGAATTAATCATTACTGACTGTTATACTGATGAAGCTGGGAACATTTTTGTTTCTTATAATTCAACTTTTGTTGTAGTAGGTTTCGATATATATTCTGGAGTAGAGTTTAGCTATTATCGTATTGATAGTGGTAATTGGATTATCTTTGATAGTCCATTCAATTTAACAGGTCTTCCCGGAACTTATATCATTGAGTATTATAGTTCAGATGTTGCTGGAAATATTGAAGCTGTTAATTCAACAACAGTCATCTTAACTACTGAATTTGAAGAAGTATTCGAAGGTTTTGGAATGCTTCGAGTTAATGGCCAAAGATTTGTTGGTTCAGCTACATTATCGGTATCAGATGATACAATTCAAATTGAAATTGAAGACCAAATTCTAACTTGGGAGATTGTCGACTATGTTGAGATTAAAAATATGGAAATCTATACTGGAGAGGGTGAATTAGGGATAATTAAAGTGATTATCATTAGATGTGGAGATCGAACATTCGTACTGGCTTATGGTGATAATGTTTTTTTTAGTGGATATGGATGATATATTGCATTGTACACTATGTATTTTAATTTTTAATAACTAACCTTTTTTTTTCCTTTGTTTATCAATTTTTCAATTTATTGAGTATCTAATCCAGTCATAGCTACACAAACCTTCCATAGTCGTTTAGCATCTCCTTCATTGTAAGATTCTTCTGAAGATTCTCTTGGTTCTTTATTTATGAAATATTTCCCTGTTATTCCTTCTACTTCTGAAGAAGAGGCTAAATAGATTGAAGTTTGAGCTCCTTCTTCTGGACTTTTGAAAAATTTCCTTGAAAACCATTGACTAAATTCGGATTGATCTCGACCCAAATTAGTAGCCACAACACCAGGATGTACTGCATTAGCGGTTATTTTAGTTCCCTCTAGTTTCCTACTTAATTCATACGTGAATAATATTTCTGCTAACTTTGAGATCCCGTAGACCGAAAATAAACGGTATTTCTTGTTTTCACTCTGAGGATCTTCAAAATTAATTTTAGCTCTTTTATGTGCTGCTGAAGCGACATTAATTATGCGACTTGGAGCACTCTTTTTTAAAGTATCAAGTAATAAATTAGTTAATAAAAAGGGACCAAGAAGATGTACAGCAAAATTCATTTCAAATCCGTCAACCGATATTTTTCGGTTCTTAAGCATAACTCCAGCGTTGTTTATTAAGACATGCAAATTTTGATATTTATTCTTGAATTCTGAAACAAATTTTCGAATGGACTTCTGAGATGATAAATCGCATAAAAATAAATCCACATTTTTGTTTCCTGTCTCCTTGATGATTTCATTTTGTGCTTCTTCACCACGTTCTTTATCACGACAAAGCATAACTACTGTAGCATTCATTTTTGCTAAAGAATTTGCAGTTTCTTTTCCAATACCTGAATTAGCTCCTGTTATTAAACATATTTTTCCTTCCATCATAGATAAAACTCCATTATATAGAGTAAAAGTCTTTTAACATATGAAATGAAAAATTAATAATAAATAAATTGTAAATAATGTATAAGTTAACCTCGCTGAAATTAGTATGCACTTGGGACGTATGAGAATTTTTCTTGCAATTTAAAAAAAAAAGTAAAATTTACTTTTAATCTTATTTTTTTTTTATTAAGTTTAAAATTACCATTTTAAGGGGTATTTTGGTTGAGTTTAATTAAGATAAACATGAGTGATAAAGAAATTGAAGACTATGTTAATTATGTGCTAGAGCAAATGACTTTGGAAGAAAAAGGAAAACAAATGATTGGGAATGGTTTGTATCTCAAAGTAATAATGGACGGAGGAATTGGTCGTCGGGTTTTTGATGGGGGAGGTTCAGAAAAATTC
>JAEOTV010000115.1 GCA_016839635.1 Promethearchaeota archaeon
TAGATATTTGGACCCAGGAGCATTAGAATACACAGAAGAGCATGCCTCAATGTATTTTAGTAATATGACTGATTTATCTGATTATACATTGGTCTTTGAAAATAACCAAAATGAAATCATTGGTTTTGCGATTATTTTTCAAGTTCCACAACATAAGAATACTTCTATTTGGTCTGTAGTATATGGAATAATACCCGGATATTTTAAATCTGAACTCCCTGGAGACTTAATTGAAGCCATCCTGACGTTAGGAATCAAACTAAAAGTTCCAGAACTCTTTATTGATACAACGGGAGAATTATCAGCACCTTTTGATGATAAATTGGAAATATTAGGATTTAAACCAATTCATTATTATATTTTTATGAGTATAGATGATTTAGGTTTAGTTTCTCCTCCAGATAATCCATCAGGAATCGCAATTCGAAGCCAAGAGGAAATTGTGGATTACAAAAGTGTAATTTCAGTAATTAATGAAGGATTTAAAGACTCATTCATGTGGGCTGAAGTAAGACCCTCACGATGGAAAAGACGCGATCAATCGTTTAAGAAAAGTCACGTTGTTGAATATATCATGGCTTATGATAAAGAAAAGATTGTGGGTTTTATTCAGAGCTATTTTGATAAGAAAAAACCAAATATCGGTTTAATGAATACTTTAAGTGTTCTACCTAATTATCGCCGACGTGGAATTGGAAGTGCTTTATTTGCTTCTGGAGTAGAATTCCTTAGAAATAGAGGGTGCAAAACAATCGATTTAATGGTGGATGCTAAAAATGAAAAAGCAGCAAGAATATATGAGAAATTTGGTTTCTATTGGCAAAAAAACAAGACAATAAAGACTTATAAACTTATATAACTTTCATATAACTAAGAAACTGGTCTCCAGAGAATCCCTAATGTATCTGCATAATTTTTGACTTCTAGCATTTCTTGTGAAGTGGGTCTTCGATTTATTTCAGGAAACTTAGAGACCTTCCACTGTGGCCTATATTGCCCCATAATATTTACAACAGCTTTTGGAAGTTCTTTAGCAACGTAATCTAGTATAGGTTTAGAACAACATTCAATATGGTTTGGCATGACTAAGTGTCTGATACAAATTTCTCCACTTCCATCATCATGGATTCTTTTATGATTTCTGGAAATTACATCAAAGTAATTATCAATGCCAGAGTAATTTTTTCCACATTTATTATTTCCGTACTTCCAGTCTGGCAACCAAAAGTCTATAAAATCGATGATTAATGATAATGATTTATTAGTTAAGTAAAAGTTTGAATTCCATAACTGACAAATATTAGATTTTTGAAAATTTAAGCTCCCTACAATTGTATGAATATTTGGGATTGGATCGCCTCCAACATAATTGATATTTATTGCTCCTCTATCAACTAACTTTTCTGCAACTGCTGCTAATTCATTTGTATTAACTTTCTGAGCTATATCTTCAATCTTCTTTTTGTCTTTCCAAGCTTGAGAAATATCATAATTCTGGCAGAAGACACAGCCAAAGTTACAACCCTGAAAAAATATTGTACCGCTTGGAATCAAAACAGGTTCTTCGCCCATATGAAGGAAAGCGGAAGAAATATATGAGTCTTTAGATATTAAACAGAATCCTTTTTTCCCATCGATTCTATTAACTTCGCATTGTCGTTCGCAGAATATACACTTTTCAAGATATTTATTTGCAAGAATTTCTGCTAAATGAATATAAGAATTAGTAGTAGTCTTACGATTTTTAATTTCCTCAATATCTTTATTTAATAATTCGTTGAATTCCAAGGATTTTTCTTTTAGAAGTTTTTCAAGATCATCTACTGAGGAATTGGAATTATAAGCACATTCAACAGTTTTAGCAACTATGTATCTTGCTACCTGGGTACCATCAATTATTCCTTTATATTTTGAAAATCGTTTAAGAATTTCTTCATTTTTCCAAACTGATACTGAATCCGGTCGAAGAACTCTAAAAACCATAATATACGAAACAAAAAGTAATTAGCTAGCGTTCAAAAGATAACCATTCGATAATGTTCGAAAGAAATTTGAGATTATCTCCTGCATCGAGCCCATAATCGCTATCTTCAACCATCCAATCAGAGGATCCTACAGTTACACATCTACCTTCATAGAATTCAGAAACAACACAAATCGGAACAGGTCCAATTGTATCTATATCCTCGTCTACAAAATATTTGAATTCAGCTTTTTCAGAAGTCACTATTATATCATCAACATCTTCTTCTGAAATGGTAAAAAATGTGCAGTTAGGAAACATTACTTCATTAATTCCTTCTGTTATAGGGTGGTTGAATAATTCTGTTACTAAAACATTTTTCTTTTTTACTAAAAAATTAGACGGTGCTTCCTGAATAAAACCATTCCAGAATCTTCTAACACCAGTTAATTTATATAGAACTCTAATAGATCCTTTTTTCATTGGTATATCTTTATCTCCCCCATCTCCACTCGTTAAAAGTAATCCCCCACCTTCTCCAATAAATTTTTTAATAGCTTTTAATTCTTCTTGCGTAAATTTATCGGCTCTCCCCGTCTCAGAATGCTGGATATTTCCAATGAAAAAGATATCAAAATCTTCAAGCATATCAAATTCGATGGGACCTTCATTTTTATCAATGTAACTAATTTCATAATCATCTTCCCCTAGACTAAATTCTGGGAATTCTTCCAACCGCTCTTTGTGAGACAAATCAACTATGATTTCATAAGGCATTTTAATACACCGCTATATTTTTGTTTTCTATTGATTAATACTTGTTTGGATTGATAATTCCAAGATCTTTTAAGAGATAATCCTTCTAGTTTAAGAACATGTAAATTATTTTTATAAAAATATGCTATCACTATTATTAAATATTTTCTTTTAAATTTTTTTAAAAGAATATTGTTAAAGAGAAAACTTTAATAGGAAGAAATCAAGTTTTTGGGTTTAATACGAGAAAAGAGGAGCCTATATAGGTACAAATTCTCGATCAGCTGTTTTATCTTTATAGATTACCGCAATATCAATGCCATTTCCTGAAGCCATATCCCTTATTATTGATGATGTGACAGCTTTTTTTACAATTTCTATGCCCTCATTAATAGGTAGATTATCTTTGTATCTCGCTTCTAAAACTCCGTATGAAAAATTTTGTCCACTTCCTACTGCACAATATTTTTGTGGCAAAATTGAACCATAAGCGCTAATATCTAAAAGTGAAGGTCCTTCTTCTTCGGTAACACCACCTAGCATGAGACCTACCTGAAAAGGAAATAGTTTATTTTGGTATAAAATGTTTGATAACATTTTTCCAGCAGATTTAACCATTATGGGTTTATCATCATGTGCTAATTGATATATGGTAGTTTCAGCTTTTAAAACGTCAACTAGATACTGAGTATCCGCAACACCTCCCGCAGTAGTCATCCAAAGATGTTTTTGAATTTCATAAACTTTTTCGGATATTTTGCTTGCTATGAAATAGGCCATTGTGGCTCTTTTATCTGTTCCAAAAATAACAGCATCTTTACATATTAAACCTACCGTAGTAGTGCCTGTTTTTAAAGTATTAGAATTAATTTTTTGATTTTTAGTCGTCATACTTTCAGAATTTCTTACAAATTCAGAGTTGATTGGCTTTATTAAATCTTCTTTTCTCATAATTTCATTAAAGAACTCTTGTTTTTATAATTTTTTTTAATTTTTTATTAATCTTAAATTGATTATGTATTAATTTTTTTAAGACTTAATAAAATAATTAGGGTATTAATTATAAGATTTGATAATTTAATATGTTTGATGTTGTAATCTCTGGAGCAGGACCTGCGGGTTCGAAATGCGCTGAAATCTTTGCGAAAACAGGTTTTAAAGTTGCGTTAATCGAAAAAAATACAAATTGGCGGAAACCATGTGGAGGAGCAGTAAATTCAAGGATTTTTAAATATTACCCACAATTACGTAATTTTAATTTTCATCGTATTAATAGAATCAACATCTATTCAGCTGAGTATTTTAAATTTGGATATAAATGGAATGAAGAAATTGATTATTCGATAAATGTAGATCGATTAGAATTTGACAATGTTTTGAGAAACATAGCGATTGATGCGGGTGCTGAACTTTTTGATAAGAATATATCCTATGATTTTATTTTTAAAAATAATAGAAGAATTGGAATAAAAACAAAATCTCCATCAGGAGTACAAGAGTATAAGGGAAAAATTATAGTAATAGCAGACGGAATGAGTTCAAAATTAGCGATAAAATCAGGTTTGAGGAAGAAATGGAAGATAGAAGAAATAATATTAGCAAAAAGTGCAATTATGGAGGGTGATAACAAGATTGATGAAGATACTATTTCTCTTTTCTTTAAATCCTTTAGAGGTTATGGATGGTTATTTCCATTAGGAGAGAATAAATTTAATATTGGTGTTGGTACGATGGGTATAGATAACTTGAAATATAATCTTAATAAAGTATTCAATGAATTCATAAATGATTCAAATATAAAGAAATTTATACCTGAAAGCAACTATAAAAGGATATGGGAGGGTGCGTGTCCATTACCAGGCTTAGGAGTAATTGAGAAAAGTTTGTATGGTGAAAACATGATGTTGATTGGAGATGCTGCTGGTTTTGTTAATCCTATTAGTGGAGAAGGAATCTGTCCTAGTATTGCATCAGGGAAAGCAGCTGCTGAAACAGGAATTAATGCATTGGAAAGTGAGGATATATTTCACCAATCTTTAAGAAATTATAAATTCCATCCAACCATAAGGAAAATTGGTCGGAGTTATAAAATGACCCTTTCTCTACTTGATTTTTGTTTTGAAAACCAAGGCCGGAATTTTTCCAAAATGTGCAAAATAGCTGAGATTGATGATAATTATAGAGGACATGTTGTTAATATGTTTCTCTTTAGTAAAGCCCCACCAAAAGATTTTATAACGAGATTAAAAAACGAAAAATAGGGCTATTATAAAAATACTTTTAAAGTATTTTTGAATTTAAATTCTTAAATGGCTGAGTTAATAGGTTTATTTTTCACAATATTTACAATTTTTGTGTGGGCATTAGCCTCTCTTGTATATAAAAAAGGTTTAGAAAAAACACAACCCAAAGCAAACTTATTTTTTAGATTGTGTTGTACAAGTTTAGGGACCTTTATTTTTTCGTTAATTTTTGGCAATTTTATTTTACTGGGAAATTTAACGAATCGAGAATTAATTGATTATTTAATAGCTTGTCTTATATCTGGATTAAGTGTTACTTTAGGAGATTTACTTTATTATATGTCATTAACAAAGATAGATGCTTCACGGACTTATCCTCTTGTCCAACTTTCACTTATTTTTGTAATTTTCTTTTCGGTAGTTTTCTTTGGTGATGAAATCTCAATTTCAATAATAGTGGGGGCTAGCCTAATACTATCAAGTGTTTTTATATTAAGTTCAAAAGACAAATCTGAGAAAACTAATGAAAAGAGAAGTCTAAAAGAAAGGATTTCAGAAGATTTAATTTTAGGTGTTATATTTGCAATTAGTACTGCATTTTTTTGGGCACTCGCATATATCTCATTTACTCAAGCGAGCTTTTTAACTGGAGATGTTTTTGGTGCAAATTTTTTTAGAGTTGTTTTTGGTATGATTGCGATTGCCTTACTAGGTCTATTTCAACGTGATTATTATGCTGGATTTAAAAAGGAAAATAGGATAAACTTAAAGTATTTTTTATATATTGGAATAGCTGGAATCTTATCTCTAGGTTTTGCCGATGCTATTTACATTAAAGCGGCAGAAATTAATGGATTACCTTTAACATCTACATTTACAGCAAATACTCCTATGGTTCAACAAATTTTTTCAATATTGATTTTGAAAGAAAAATTCCGCAAAAGGTTTATATTTGCAGTGATCCTAATAATACTCGGAAATTATGTCATTCTTTTCTTGTAAATAGAAAACTTAAAATAATTTTCAAATCACAATAAAATCCATACGTGATATTTTGAATTATTAAAATAATTATTAGAGATAAATAAAAATAAGGGTAACTATTATATAATTTATAGAAATAAAATTTTGTATGTGAATACTAAATTATGAGCATAGATTTAATAGACAAAAAGAAAATTAAAGCTGATGATTATATTAGTATTTTAATTGCCGTGAATTATCTTGTTTTTGCTCTCTTTTTCCATTTGGAGACACTAATATCTATTATAGTCTATCCCTTCGTAGCTTTAGCACTTTATGGCATTATAAAGATTATCAATTTTCTAAATAAAAGAAATTCAAAAGAGGGAAGTCCTATTAAGTTTTTATTTGGAATTGTTTGTATTATGGTTTCAATATTCTTTTTATGGTTTATGATTATGCAACCTAACTTTACTGCTCTAGTGTTAATGAATTTAATTGCATTTCCGATGATAATTGTTGGATTTGCAGGTATTATAAAAGGGGCTTTAATTGATATCTATTCAAAAAAACACCGATCAGTGACTATCATTGTGGGTATCATTACAATATTAGTCTGTTTGTTAGTATTCAGTCATGCATTTGATAATCTGTTCATTAGTATTAGTGCACTATCTATCATACTTTTGCTTAACGTGATAAGTAGAGCCGCATTATATTTAAGCGAATTTGGATTATCTATAGTGCATATAAAGAATTTTAAAATATTCCTGTATATTATCTCTGATTACATAATATATATAGATACAAATGGGAACTTAGTATTATCCAAATTATAAATGATAAATACTTTATTATCCCTAACAACTTAATTTATAGGATCACATACTAAAAATTTTAATTATTCAAAAAATTGAATCCATTATGAGTGATATTCATTTTAATAAAGAAAAAGGATCCCAATTGAAGTTATTTACTCCAGGACCCGTTTATGTTCCAGAAAGAGTTCTCAAGGAAATTTCAAAACCCAATGATACTCATAGATCTAAGCCTTACTCAGAAATGCATCAATTAGCTACTGAAGGCCTTCAAAAGTTATTATATACTAAAAATGAGTGTTTAATTTTTACTTCAAGCGCAACGGGAATAATGGAAGCTTGTGTGAGAAATCTAGTAAAAGATGATGAAAAAGGACTTTTCTTTTCAATAGGAGCTTTTGGAGATCGATGGTATGAGATAGGGAAAACCAATGGAAAGTATTCTGTTAAAGATGGGGTTGAGTGGGGTAATCCAATAACCCCAGAATTCGCTCAAGAAGCTTTAAACAAGGATAAATATGCAGTTGTTTTCATTCAAGCTAATGAAACATCTACTGGAGTGTATAATCCAATTGATAAAGTAGCCCCAGTAATTAAAGAATCAGGAGCTTTATTATGTGTAGATGCCACATCTTCAATGGCAGGAGTTAAAATTGAGGTGGATAAATTAGATATAGATGTATGTTTAGCTTCTGTTCAAAAATGTTTTGCGTTACCTCCTGGACTTGCGGTTTGTTCTATTTCTGAAGCAGCAGTGGAAAAAGCAAAACAAGTAAAAAATAGAGGTCTTTATTTTGATTTCATTGATTTACATAAAAGACATGTTGCTAAACATCAAACTCCAACGACACCTCCTATACCTCAAATAAGAGGTTTAACTGCACAATTAGATTATATCTTTAATATAGAAGGATTAGAAAAAAGATTTGAAAGACATGAGGAACTTGGAAAACATACACGCGACTGGACAGAATCTGTCAATCTTGAGATGTTTCCTGAGAAGGGATATGAGTCAAATACCGTTTCTACAATAAAAAATTCGTTAGATCTTGATATTCCCAAAATGGTTTCTTTACTTCTAGGAAAAGGTTATCGAATTGTTAATGGATATGGGGCACTTGTAAATAAAACATTTCGGATTGGTCATATGGGTGAAATTCAACTCAAAGACCTTGAAGAGATGTTAAAAGTATTAGCAGATATTATAAATGACCTAAAATAAACACAGACAAAATAATAAATAAAATCTTAAATTCATTCTATTTTATTTTTTTGATATTTTTACTACAACTGTCTTTAAATTGGAAATGGGGATAAATAAAATATCAAAAACTCTTTAAAGATTTAAAAACTAAAAAATGTATTCACTCTAATTAAAATCAATCCATGTGATGTAAAATGAAAATATTAATTAGCGATAAACTTCAAGATGAGGGAATTAAAATATTTGAAGATAATGGATTTGAAGTTATTAAAAATTTTACAATTACTAAAGAAGAACTGAAGAAGGAAATAGGAGATTATGTTGGGATCGTAGTTCGTTCAAGAACAAAATTAACCGCTGATGTATTAGAAAATGCCAAAAATCTTAAGGTTATTGGAAGAGCGGGAGTTGGCTTAGATAATGTAGATCGAAAAAAGGCAGCAGAAATGAACATTGAAGTTTTAAATACTCCTGAAGCGCCTACTGTTTCAGTCGCAGAATTTGCATTGGGATTAATATTAGCATTAGCAAGAAAAATATCGTATGCTGATCGGACGACTCATCAATCGCAGTGGAATAAAAATGAATGCTTAGGATATACATTAAACGGAAAAAGACTTGGTTTAGTAGGATTTGGAAATATAGCCAAACATCTGGCAAAAATATCACTTGCCATGGGAATGAATGTTGGAGTTTATTCTAGATTTAGTAAAGGTCAAGTAGCTATTGATGAAGCTAAAAATATAGGATGTTCTATTTATTCTTCAGTTGAAGACTTATTAAAAGACGCCCAAATTATTTCATTGCATCTTCCTTCTTCACCTCAAACTGAAAATTTGATCAATGAAGAGCGATTAAAATTAATGAGAAAAGATGCAATATTGATAAATACAGCAAGAGGCAATTTAATTGATGACAGAGCTTTACTGAAAGCATTGAAAAACAAAGATATCGCTGGTGCTGCTCTTGATGTTTATCGTGAAGAGCCCTTAAAAGATCAAGAATTAATTACCTGGGATGAGAATCTTGTACTTACTCCTCATATAGCTTCCCAGAGTATTGAAAATCAAACTGCTGCAGCTACTATGATAGCAGAAAAAATATCAAATTTTCTAAAAAGTAATTAATCAATTATTTTTTTTAATTTTCTCCTAAATCGTGTAATACTAATCCCGAGAGGACTTTGGGATCGAACCAAGTTGATTTTGGAGGGAGTACTCCCCCTTCATCTCCGATAAATTCAATATCTTTGATATCTACTGGATATAAATTAACGAATAAATCATTTCCTTTATCTGTAACGTACTTTTCCATTTCTTTGGGATCTTGTGTACCTCCTACAAAGAATATATTCTCATCGGAACGAGGATCTTTAATATTTAATATAGGTTCTAAAATGTTATCTTGAAGAATGGCAACATCTAAGCTATCTCGTTTAGTTTTAAATTTTTTACTTTTAACTAAGAGCTTATACCATTTACCTTTAAGACAAATAGCTAACTCATTTTTATTCTCTGGATTAAATGCATTCTTCATAACAATTACTTGAAAATCACTTTCAATCCTTTTTAAAAATTCTTCTTCATTTAGAGGTAATTTTCTAATGATACGGTTATATGGTAAAATTCGAATTTGATCATCAGAGGCTACATATGATAGAAGATATTGCCAAGGAACTTTAATATTTTCCTCTATTTTTGTATGTTTTAATTTTAATTTACGGTATTCTGCTGCACTAGCTGCTCTGTGATGACCATCAGCAATGTAAATCTTTTCATTTCTGAATAACTCTATTAATTTTTGGATTATTTTGGGATTAGTTTCTTGCCATAAAAGATGGCGATAACCATATTTCTTGAAATCAAATTTTGGATCTTTCTTTTTGATTGTTTCAATTAATGCCTTAATTTTTTTATTAGCTTGAAAAACGGTCCAAACTAAACCAGCTGCAACGTTTGATGAAACTATATGATTAGTACGGTCTTTAAGTGGCTTTTCCCTAGTATATTCATGTTTCACTATAATCCCATCTTCATAATCCTGAAGAGCAACCCCCATTATTAACCCTTGATGACTAAATTCTGCTGATTCTTGGCGATATAGAAATACGCTAGGGGATTCTTCTCGTTTTATAATATTTTTCTCTTTAAAGCTATCGTATGCTTTTGCAGCATTCTGATAAATCTCATCCCCATCCCCTTCTGGTAAAATCAGGTGGATTAGTGATTTAGGATTTTTCTTTAACTCTTGTTCTTCCTCTTTACTAATAATATCATATGGATTAGTACAGAATTCTTCTGGATTAACCGGAATATATGGTTTTAGAGGAGTTATCAATACCATAATATTATTTAAAAGCTTTAGCGATATATATTAATTTCCATAATATTAAACATTATTAATCAAGAGATTCATCTATTAAAATTAGCATTTTATATCGAAAATTATTTAAAACTAAGCTCTCTTAATAATTACAAGTCTTATTTAAAAAATTTAAAATATATTTTATCTATATAAAGATCATAAAACATCTAATTTGAATTATTATTTGGAGTAATTTAACAATGCCTAAAGATTTAAGAAAAACATTGGATAGTATTGAATCCAGTGAAAAAGAAATGGCTAATATACAAGCAAAAGTCGATAAATTAACTGCTTTGGTACAACGCCAAAAACGTATTATTAGCGAACAGGAGGGGATAGTTGAAGAGCAAAAAACAAAACTTTCAAAAATGACAGATATCCCTGAAGATATACTTGAATTAAAAGAATTGATTGGAGAACAACGTATCATAATTAACGAAAGAGAGCTTGAATTAGAATATGCCAGAGGTGAGGTTGCTCAATCTCAAAAGGAATTAGAATTAATTAAAAAACAAATAGTCCCCAGTCAAACTAAATTAGAAGAAGCTTATGAAACAATGGGTAATTTGAGAGCGGAGTTGGCTGAAAAGAATTCTGAGTTGATATTAAAAAATGAAGCAACTAAAAGCTTAGAAAATAAAATACAAGAATTAGAAGCATTTACTGATAAATTTAAAGAAGAACAAGTTAAAATGATCCAAGAATTGGAAGATAAATATAGAAAAGAAACAATGGAATTAAAAGATAAAATAAATAAACTGGATACATTCTTAATGGACAGTCAGTTAACTTCTACTGAAAAATCTTCTGAAGCCAAAGATTTTGCCTCCCGATTTGAAAGTATGAGATCAAAATATGATGAATTAATCGCCAAAGTTGGAGAACTAGGTGATAAAAATAGAGAAGCAGATAGAGAAGTTGAACGATTAAATAAAAGTCTTAATGAATTAAAAACTCTCCAGAAAGATAATATAGATAAAATAAATTATTATGATAAATTAAAGCCTATAATGGAAAAAGAACCTCTTTTTAAGACTTTCTTAATTATAGAAGAAGTGGGTGGAATTACACTAGATGATCTTAAAAATGCTCTTGGTATTCCCATTGTTACTGTGAAAAAGAATATTCAAACTCTTGAAGGAATAGGACTTGTAGAAACGGATGATAGGGATAAAATTGTTGTAAAAAGCTTTGAAGGAATCTAAATCCCTTTAAATTTGTTTTTAAGCTCTAATTCATGAGTTAGTAACTTAATGAACCTATAATTATTGAATTATAAGTTAAATATCGATAGAAAAAAGCTTTAGATCTTTGCTAATTGATCATATAACCTAGGCAATACCTCTTTAAATGTCCCATCTGGTATTTTTTCAAGGATCTCAGCTGCAATTGTCTTTAATATCTCCCGATATTTACCAGGTTTTTCATCTCGACGAAGTAGAAGGGCGACTACATAATTTTCAACTGAAATGAAATCTTGTCCAACTCCAGAGAAAAAGGAAACTACTTTATTATTCTTTAACGCAATGCTTGCGAAGCCAGGTTTAAGAGATTGATAACGATGGCTTGAATAAACTTGCGTGAGTAAATTATTAGTTATTTTTAAAGTATCCGGATAGAAACCTTCATTAATTGGGCCAATTTCGTTGTCCCAGCGAATTACTAGAATACCCACAGGCATGATATTATACCTTTCGATTTACCTATTCTATGATAAATGTGAAAAATTATTTGTAGACTTGATAGAATAATACTTATGTTATTAATTTAATATCTTACTTTTATTTATTTCTTTTTATTTTTATGTATATCTTATCTGACCATTAATACAAATTTAATCCTAAATGCTATTATCTCTAAGAAAAAATTTAAATTGAAATTATAACTTTGATTTATTGTCACCCTTAAAAGCTTAGAATTATTGCTTTTAAAATGTAATATCTTGCTTTTTTAATGGAGGGATTACCGAGCATGGTCAATCGCCATTTTACACCAAAATGGGTCAAGACTATAGGTGCTGGACTTAAGATCCAGTGGCAAAGGCCTTCGAGGGTTCGAAACGTGTAAGGATTTACTAAACACGAAAAAATCCCTCTCCCTCCACACCTTATACATTTCAATAAAATTTAGTGCAAATACTTGCATTTTAAAACAAAAAATAAAAAAATAGATTAAATTTTAAAATTTCTATGTTAATTAATCTTCTAGTTGTTTTTTCAATTTCATGATTAGGGGAATCATTTTTGTAACATCCACAGCCGGAGTAGTTCTCATAATCTTGAGATAGCCTGGTTTGGCAAGTCTCCACATGTTTGAATCTCTTGCTAATTGTTCTTCACTATCAGCTTCTAATATGGTAATTCCCCAAAAATCTGAGGTACTCATATAAAAACCTATTTGTTTAATACCCTCAGCAGGGAATAACTTTTTACTCATAAGTTTTTGAGCAATTTCGGCCAATTCTGCTGGATCGAAATCTTGATTTAGTTCCCAATATACTAAAAAGAGCATATAATTTACCACCTTAATAAATTTTATTTTGGATTCGCAAATGTATAGAATTCTATCTATACATTAATGTTCATTAAATCTTCATTCATATTTAATAATTTCTTCCTTAATGAGATTTAATGAGCAAAATTATAAATAAAAAAGGGACTATTCAATATACATAGAAATCACAGTGATGGGGAACGATTACTATTTCAGAGTATCTTTCTTTAGCATTATCAATTGAATATATAATTATAACTCATAGAGAATCGAGGGAGATTATTTATTATAAAACAGCTGGTGATTTCGATCTCGATATACTTGATATGTTTCGTAGTTCAGTTCAATATGAGATATTAGATTTACCTTCAGAGGAAGGTGAAATTGAACAAGCTACTCTCGAAGGGAAATATTTAATAACAAGAGCAGGAAAATTAGTATGGATTACTTTGATCCTTAAGTATAAACCTATTCGATTTACAAGAGAAGTGTTAAAATTTTTCTGTAAATTATTCGAAAATCAATATGAGAGAGAAATACAAGAGTTATATACTAAATTCGAAGGAGATATCTCAGTGTTTCGAAAGGATCCTTACTCAAGACAAAGTTTAAATAAAGAATTGGAGGATATATTTCATTTATACCTTATTTTACCTTTCAAAATAGGCTCAACAAGAGGAAAAAAATTATCTTCTAAAGCAAAAAAGATTTTTCAATTTGCTAAAGTCCTTGCTCATAAGGAAAAAGGTCTAATTTTATTAGATAAGCTATTTACTGAAGCTAGTAAATCTTTCAAATTAAATAATGAAGAAATTGCTGAATTAATTTATGCTTTAATAGAAAGTGAAGCTCTTCAAACAGTTGCTCAAGAGGAATCAAAAAAGAGATTTCCCATCCACTTTTGAAAGTTTTAAGGCTTATGATTATATTAAGAGAACTGTAAAAACTAATTTTTTAGCTACTTTAGAAAAAAGAATTTAAACTAAGCATACAATATTTTTACTAATCAAATTCAATTTAACTTAAAAATAAGGAGTAAATCAATTGAAATTAACTGAAATTATTGGTCTTGAAGTGAAACATGCTAAACTTTTAGAGAAAGAAGGAATATCAAGTACTGAAGAGCTAATTCCACTTACATATAATCAAGTTAGTAAACTCGCAAGGAAAATTGGTGTTGCAGTTAAAACTCTCGATACTTGGCAAGAACATGCTGAATTAATGCAGATTCAAGGTGTAGGCCCTGAAATGGCTAATGCATTAAACCTTATCGGAATTGATTCCGTGAAGGAATTTGCCTATAGAAGCCCAAAAAGTACCTTAGAAAAACTAAAACAATTAAAAAAAGAAAATTCTAAATCTATGGCAAAAATTCCTGGCCAAAAGGATATTGAAACATGGATTAATGCTGCCAAAGATCTTTCAGGAGCTCCAGAGAAAAAACCAGCAAAAAAACCGGTGAAGAAACCAGTGAAAAAAGATGAACCTAAACCATCACCTATACCAAAAATTGATTATATACCTATCGAAAAATTTGAGGGAGATTATGGAGAATATGGCGCAGATTATTGGAATAATAAATGGGAAACTGCTCCAATTATATACACTGGCAGAGCATTAAGAGCAGAATCATATAAGAAACAAATAGATGTAGATGTCAAAGCTTTTATTAAAAAAAATGACGCAATTCTATGGCATGTTATAACACAGGTAGGATTACGTAAAGAAACACCTAATGAAACTGCTTTAGCAATACAAAATTTCGTTTGCAATTTTCTGAAATATAAGTATGATGATTTAACAGCAGAAGTACCTGAGTTTTGGCTCTTTCCATTTGAGAGTATTCAATCAGAGATTGGGGATTGCGAGGATGGTGCCATATTAATTGCATCATTATTGATAAACGCAGGGATCCCTAGTTGGCGTGTAAAAGTTACAGCCGCAGAAGTTATTGCAGATCCTATATTTGCTCCATCAGATACTGAAGTTGGAGGGCACTCTTATTGTTTATATCTTGCAGATCGCCCTGATTCCGATAGAAAATTAGAATGGGTCATACTTGACTGGTGCTACCTTCAAGACCCAGAAATCCCAATTGAAAAAAAACCTCTTGCTCGAGAGGGTGGAACAGAGGGGGCTTACAAAGACGTTCTCTTTACATTCAATGATGAAGATTCATGGGCCCAAACAGCTTTAGAAGTGAAACTAGCAAGAATAAGCAATAATAGAACTACCTCTAAAGATGAAATAATGGCACCATTAGAGGATATCTTAAAGCATTTAGCTAGCGAGGAATTATTTAAGGTTTTTAGAAAGTTTGGTATTTATATTGAATAATTTTAATTGAAAATTATTTTTTTTTTACTCATTTTCTTTTTCAAGGAATAAAGATTCTCCACATTGTGGGCAGTATGCTACTTCTCGACCAATTTCAACTCCACAATTATTACACATTGTTTTAAACTCAAGTGTTGGAGGAATATTATGCATCACATTTTTGAGGGTTTCATTAAGAGCTTTTTGTATTTCAAAAATTCTATGGCTCTGTTCTTTGCGAGGAAATGAGCGAATAAAAATTGAGGAGAGCTCTACTAAAAAATTCTCCACAAACTTAAGTTGATCATAATAATTTTTATTCACTTTATATTTTAATAGAGTCTCTCCTGCTTCAGTTAAAGAATAAACTTTTTTAATTGGCCCTATTGGACTCTTTACTTTTTGTGCTTTTAAAAAACCGTCTTTTTCTAATTTTCTCAAAATTGGATATATTGTACCAGATTGTGTTTCCCATGTACCTGCAAAACTTCTATTCAAATTTTTTATCAAATCATAACCTGAAAGCTGTTTGCTATTGAATATTGTCTCAATTATAGTGAATTCAAGTGGAGTAAGTTTACTTTTACGGAGGCTATTGAAAATTTCCTCTTTAATAGTAGAACTTAATTCTTCAATGTCATCTTCGAGATCCAAAAATTTTCCTAACCACATTTTAAATTTATCCTGAGTTATTTTTACGTGATTTTTTTCTCATTTTTTCTAATTCTTTTTCAATTGCACGTTCTTTTCTTGATTTAAACTTCCCGCTTTTTTCCGCTTTTCCACTAAGATATTGTATATAGAATAATATGTGTAAAATAACAGCTGCACCCCAAAAAATTGCAGGGAAAATAACCCAATAATAAGCTGAAAGTGTTGTAATATTAATGATAAATAAGAAAAGCATGACAAAAATATATGATGTCATATGATATATCACTCCGCGTTTAGCCATTGGATAAACTCCTCTAGCATATAAAATATATGCCAAGGCGTGCATAGTAAGACCTATTAACCATGAAAAAAGGGGGAAAAAAAACCAATAAATTCCTGGTGTAGAGAAAAGATTCACGATAACAAGCAAGATATTAATTAAGATAAAAATGTATGCATGGATCTTCACAGAAAACCTGAAACTTACTTTCTGTGCTGCTATTTTTCTTAGACTATCTTCTGAAAATGCATTATTTTCATTCATAATTATTTCAATATTTGGGAAATCTAAAGTTTAATGGCTATACTTCTCTAAAATAATTTCCACTATATAAAGTTTTGTTGATTCTACATAGTGTTTTTTATACAAATTAGTGGAATTACCTTGAAATCTTTAAAATTGAAACTATAGAAATTTGATGATATCATATTTTTCATGATAGATATACATTTAATTCCAATGTTTTACAATATCATCGAAATCGGCCATATCTTTATAATAATACTTATTATATTCGGAATAATAAAAAATAACAAGATGATTAAGAGTAGCAAAAAGTATAAATATCAATTTATGTAAAATATATAAATTCTGCCCCAAATTATTCCAACAATTTAAGTATGTCAACATTATCAGAATACTTCGAAAAGTTAGAAGCATGGGATCAAAAAACTTTTCTAACTATTTATAAAAGTGATTTTAGCAGAAGAATTAAAAAATTTGCTATTATTTATAGTTTTCTTGGCTCGTTGTATTTTTGGGGGCTTGTCTGGTTAGTTTGGTTTATTTATGGATACATTACAAAGGATTATTATCTGTTAGTGCTCTTTACAGGCGGTTTTGAACAAAGCATTATTATTCATAGTATTATCAGATACAAGATTATAAGAAGAAATCGTCCTTTTATTACTCTTCAGAAAGAAGGTGTGAAAAAACATGATGATTTCATTAGAATACCTTATTTAATGAAAGAATCAGAAAAACAGTCGTTTCCTTCTGGACATGTCACCTTTCTATTATTCTTTGGATTTATCTTTGCGTATTATTTTTCTGAGTTTTTTTGGATTATCTTATCTGTATTTATTATTTTGGGTGTTATCATGGCAATATCAAGGTTAATACTTGGAGTACATTTCCCTATTGATGTTATTTTTGGATTTGTTTTTGGTGTTTTATATGCTCTTTTATATCTTGGATTTACTTATGAGTATTGGGTTATGTTTTATTATTGGTTAGGAGAAATTTTCTCACCAATAATACATTTTTGGTTATGATTTTTATAAATCTTTTTATTTTCATAATCATTTTCTGCCTAAATAATGGATATAAATAACAATACAGAAGATTCTCAAGAAAAAACTGGTTTTGGAATATTAATAAAAAGACTTTGGACACATTTTCTTATCTATAATTCATATGCATTTACAGTTTCTACATTATTAATCAACATTGTAATTATTGCATCTATCATGTGGCCCTTAGATGATCTATTAGCTTTTGAACTTCATGCTGCCGAGTTAGGAATTCTAACAGGAACCTCGATCTACGTAATTGCTTTTTCGGGTATCCTATTTGGTGTATTAGCAGATAGAATCTCTCGTATAAAATTAATGGTGTTTGTAGAGTTTATTTATGGTTTTGGTTTATTTTTTAATGGATTTGTTCCAGAAGGTCCCGGTCAACCAACATATACTTTTTTCTTAATCTTTAACTTAGTTAGAGGTTTTTCAATCGGAGGTTTCTGGCCTCTTATTACTTCCTATGTTAATGATTCTACGGAAGATAAAGAGCGATCTCAATTTTTTGGTGCAATGCAAGGATTTTTTCAACTTTTTCAAATAGTAGGAATGTTAGTTTCTGCAATATCATTTCAAAATAATTACTGGAGACAATATTTCATGATAATGGGAATTATAGTACTATTTTTTGCATTAATAATATTGATAAGAGGAAAAGAGCCAAAAAGGGGTGCGACGCGTAAAGAATTAAAAAATGTCCTTTCAAGCCAAGAAGTTCTGTATGAATATAAATTAAATAAAAAAACAATAAAAGCAACAATATTAAGACCTACAAATTTAATAGCATTCTTCGAAGGCATTTTTACTACAATATTATTGGCTGTACCTGATTTTCTACTTATTGCATATTTAACAAGTCCACCCCGTAATATTTCCTCACTAGCAGTAGCAATATATTTAATATTATTTGGATTGCCAGGAGGTTTAATTGGTTCTTTTGCTTTTGCTAAGATTTCTGATCGTTTAAGTAAAAAAAATATCAAGTATCGAATTTATATGATAGTTTTATCTGCCATTATACTATTTACTGGTTTTATTTTTTTCTTTACTCTACCAATTCCAAACATGACGGTTGATCAAGGAAATAGCATCATATTTCTGCTCTCAATTCCAAGTTTTTGGACACTGGGTTTGGTAATGTTTATAGTACGTTCTTTTGTTGGTCTCTGGAATATAAATCAACCACCCATATTACAGGAAATTAATTTACCTGAGGCTCAAGGAAAAATTGCCTCAGCAAATCAATTTTTAGAAGCAATTGGAAGTGGGTCAGGACCAATTCTCGCGGGTTTTATTTTGGTTCTATTTAACCGAAATTACCAATTAACGGTTTTTGTAACATTATTTTTGGGTATAATAGGTGCTCTCCTATGGCTACTTGCTACTATATGGATAAATAAAGATGTAAATCGAGTTTCCGCTATCTTAAAACACCGAGTAACAGAATTAAGTAATAAATCTATGTCAGATTAATCAGTTAAAAAATTAAAATACCAAACACAAATTTTTATTTCTTTACTTTCTTTTCCTATTTACCAGCATGCAATTACCTTCAAAGAATGGGAAAAAACAATCAGTACCGGATCATCATAAATTTACTTCAGATTTCAATTCAGTAATTTATATTATAGTTTGGAATTCATTAGGGTTTTTTTTCATAGAATTTATTATGGCGTACTTAATTAAACAAGTATTAAATTATCCTGCGTCTAATCTTGGATTATTTTTTTCTTCAATTACATTTGGGGGGTTAATTAGCTCCATTTTTATTGGTTATCTAAGCGATCATTTTTCTAAGCGAATTTTAGTTATGATTGGTTCTTTTGGTAGAGGTTTATCTTATTTTGCACTTTATATTTCTATTATATTACAATCTTTAATAGGGATGTATCTAAGTGCTTTTCTCTTAGGTTTAGGGGCATATATTTTCTGGAATCCATTGGATACCATAATATCAGAGAAATCATCTAAATATCATCGATCTTCTGCCTTTGGTAAGAGAAGATTCGCCTTAGGTGTAGGAATGGTTGCTGGAACAGTTATTGGGTTTACCATCTTTAGTTTAGCAACCACATTTACTCCACTTAACAATTTTATAATATATAGTGCGATTCCGGTATATGGTATAGCTAATTTTTATGCAGGAATTCAATTTTCACGTAAAGTAGATGAGAATAAAAAATTCATATATCCTGAAGATATTAATGATAAATTATTAGAACCGGACTACGATTTTGCTACCGACTCATCAAAACCAGCGTCAATCCGTTTATATTTATTAGGAATTGTTCTGGTATTTACTGGTCTTTTTCTAAGTTCCATTAATGTTGGGTTTTATCGACCATTTATTCAACCTTATGTCTTGGAATATATAAATAGCAATCCTGGATTAGTAGCATGGTTTTATCTTCCAACATCAATAGTAGGATCTCTTATTGCACCAAAATTAGGAACTTTAGCAGATAAAGTTAATCCATATTTAGCTATCTCAGTTGCTAGTTTTCTAGGTGGAATTGTAACTTGGATGATTATCAATTCGGGAAATTTATGGATATTTAGTACATTACTTATTATTGACAATACAATCATGCTTACAACTAGTTTTGTATTTGTTAATTTTCTTAGTCGGGTTTCAATTAAACACCGTGGAAAGATCTTTGGTCTAATAACACTCCTTGAATCTATTGGAATGATAATTGGGCCATTTTTAGGTGGAATTGTGTATGATATTAACGCGCACTTACCTTTTATAATTTCAATTATAGTTGAGTGGTCTTTAATATCCTTTTTTATTGTTGGTTTATGGTTTCTAAATCCTTATTTAGTAGAATCAAAAGAGAGTAAGAAAAAGAGTTAAGAAAAAATTTATAGTTCTAAAAATAAATTAATACCAATCGATAAAATCATCTAATGGACGTCGCTTTCTTTCTTTCTCGCTTGTTTTTTCACGAGCCTCGTCTATTACTCCTATTGCTATAACCCCCATTAATTCGAATTTATCAATTGGAAATTTAAAAATTTCATTTACATTCTCTTTCCGTGCAATAATTTCACCAATCCAAACAGCACCTAAATCTTCTTGAGTATGGACTCCCAATAATATATTTTCCATGAAAGCTCCAATTGCTTGAATATCTTTTACTCTATCATAACCTCTTTCAAGATCCAAAAATATTACAAGATTAACATATGCATCTTCTATAATACCCCCATACTTAGAAAGCTCCGAAAGCATTCTTTTAACGGTGGGATGAATTACTACACAAACCCGCCATGGTTGACTATTATCTCCAGAAGGAGCCCATTGAGCACATTCTAAAATATTTAAAATTGTTTCTTTATTAATTTTTTGATAAATAAAGCTTCTAGAACTTTTCCTCTGTTTGATAAACTCTATAAAATCATGTTTAATTAGATCCATATTTTAACCATATTTTAACAATTATTAAATACTTTTCCAAACCTACTATGTTTTCTAGGTATTACCCAGATATTCATCTGCATATTTCTTCTATTTATTTTTCTTAGAAATTATTATAACACTGATTATAAGATTAATAGACCATTAGAATAAAATTATACCGAGGTTAAAGGGATGGGCAAGCTATGGGGAAAAAAGGAAAATGATGAACTTCTAGGTTCACCTAAAGAAACGATGGGTTTTTCTAAAGAATACTCTTCATTACTTCAAAGTTTTACCATAAGAAAATATGATTTTACTAATCTTAACCAAGTAGAAGACATCAAGAATCAATTATTAAAAAGAAAAATTTTAATACTAAACGCAAAAGAAGTCCTTGAATATGTTGATGTCTCAGAGCTAAAGAGATGTATAGAGGATTTAAAGTCTTTCCTAAGAGAAAATGGAGGAAGCATGGGTAGACTTGGAGATCATTTTTTAATAATGACCCCGAATGCAAATGTAAAAATTGCAAATTGATTTTTTATCTCTTTTTTCTTTCTCTAAGAATTTCAATAAAAGACTCGATTTGATTGAGAACTTGTATTTCATTCATCTTTCTTGGGTCATTCATGTCACTAGTTATAACAAGTGAAGGAATATCAGCTTCTTCCATTAATTTACGTTTTAAATCATACATTCCACATGCATTTGGGCGACAAGAAAGGTTATCATGCAGTATGACTCCATCAATTTTCCAATCTTTTACTGTTTCTTTGAACATTTTTACCCGTGTTTTTAAATCATATATATACCAAAAACTTAAAACTAACTCCGCCATAGATTCTACTGGATTATTGATGACGATTTCTTTAGTGATATTAGGATTAGTATATTTAGTAAAAGCGTAGACATATGGTTCATAGACAATAATTGCATTCCATCGCTCTAAATTCGAAAAGAAGCGTAAGTTATACCAAAAGGGTATTCCTTCGAAAAGCAAACGGTAATCTTCTTGTTCTAATGCTCCAATTCCATTATTTATCCGTTCTTTGGCTTCACGATACATTCGCTTATATAATTTAATAGGAGATTTCAATCCTGTCATTGTGAATAGAGGAAATAAACCTCCAAATGTATCTCTAGTCGAAACAGGACAAGGTATATTTTTTCTTAGCTCAAAAACATCTTGCCATATTTTGCCCATTTCATATGAATTAAGTGCTACTTCTCTTCCTTTTTCCGGGTCGTATTCATGACCAGTCAACTCTGTGATAAAATCCAAAAGCTCCCAAAGTTGTTCAATTATATACTTCTTAAAATATTCACGTTGTCTATTCGTTGTATTACTTACAACATGAGGTACATCTATTGTGAAATGAGGTACATTAAATCTTTCTGCTTGTACTTGAAACCAATTAACATGAGTATCACAAATTACGTCACTGGATAACATAAAGGTTGGTTTCCTTGTTCCACCAACACTCATATCTGCGTTGCTCATAACTGCACCAACATTAGTTTTAAAATATGAACAAAGATCATAAGAAAATCCTTCTGTTTCCGCTAATTCTATGAAATCTTGAGATTTCTTTAAAGCTGCGGAAATAGTCGCTGAATTTTCAGGTAACATCGGTTGTACATCCATAGAATATAAGAATTCAACTGGTGTACCCGCTGTAGCCCAAGCGGTAGGTTTTCCATCTCTATATGCTTGTTCAATTGCTAAAAAATGTCTTCCCATCTCATTTTTTAATTTATTGGTAGCATTAAGCATTTTACCTGTTTTTTTGGTTGCTGACATCTTTTACCCTCTCTTATATAATTTCTTTAAATGCTTCAAATCTTGTAGTTAATTGTTTATATGATTCTCTATTATATTCCATTTCAACAAAAAGATATGGAATCCCTAATTCTTTAAACTTTTTGCTAAAATAGGGATGATCATATAAAATTGGTTCACAAAATTTTTGAGCTATATTTATAACTCCATCAACATTAAATTTTTTGGCTAAATCTTGTATAATTTCAAATCTTTTGTAAGAAGGAAACTTAGTAGAAAATATTGGCTTATTTAAATGGTATTTTGCTAAAGCCTTGAGCGGGTCTTCAGCTTCATTAACATCCTGCCAAAAATATTTTGTTCCAATGCAGAGATCATCAATAATAATATGAAATCCTATACTTTCGAGAAACATAATGAACTCTGTATCATCTATTACTGACCCTGTTAACAAGATTTTCTTGGATTTTTTATCGAAATATGGTTTTTGGGTTTTTAATTCTGCAAGTTTTGATTTGAGCATCTCTAAGGCTTTATTTTTATCTATTTGTTGTACTTCCTTAACTAGGGAATGAAAATCGGAACCCATTAAAACCATATTTGATCTATAATCTGAAATTTCTCTTAAAAGGGTTCTAATTTGGTTCATCAATTTTATAGCTTCACTAATTTTATTGGAAGTTATACTAACATCAAATTTCTCTTCTAATTGATTAATTAATTCTCTCATATCATCTATGAAGAATTTTAAAGCCGCTTTATCCCGCTTTAATGGTGCATTTAGGAAGTAGAAAAACTCAAGATCTACACATTCTAACCATATATCAAATTGTCTATTCAAACAATCACATCCATGGGAACAAATTAAGCCTTTGATATCTCTCTTCATCCCATCTAGCGCTTGTTCTAAAAGATTTTTAGCCCATATACAATGGTTTGGGGGAACATGTTCGTTAGCCTTATCGATTCCCACTTTAGGATCTCCAAATAATCTTACAGGAACCATACCCGCTGCAAGAATAATCTCTTCTGGGGTTTCCACTGCACTATCTAAGATTGCTATTTTTGTCATACTCATACCATCTATAATAATTTTACATCCTAAAATCCTATAGTTCTAAATCATGAAATATTTAAAAAAATATTTATTTAATCCTTCTATTTAGTCTTTATAACAGTAATAATTTTAGAAAGGTTTCGTTTCAATGTCACAACAACAAACACTACATCGTACTTTATCAAAAGCGATTCTTAAAGATGAAGTAAGAATCAAGTTGAAGATCTGGAACACATACCTAACGGGGAAGCTTGCCAAATTCGATAATTATATGAATTTAATTGTTAAAGACGCCAAAGAGATATACTTCGGACGCGGTGGAAAGCGCTCAAAAGATTTGGGTGTCGTAATGATACGTGGCGCGAGTATAATCTTTGTAGGACAGGATAGAGAAAAGTTAATTTTCGCACAAGATGAAGAAGTAAAGATATTGCATAGAGAAGAATCTGAAGATACTTAAAAAATGGAGGTCTAAAAATGGGAAAGGGAACACCGAGTAAAGGGAAAAAAAATAAAGCAGCGAGCCATAGAACATGTCGTCGATGTGGAAGACATTCTTTCCACCGTCGAAAGCGTTATTGTGCCTATTGCGGATTCGGAAAAACTGCTACCTTAAGACAGCCAAGTTGGCGTAACAGAACCGCTCCGTTTAATGGAAAGAAATCTTTTTATAGAGGCGCCAAAAAAATGAAAGCTTAATGCTTACATATCTCTGCTTTTACTGGTAAAAAATCTTTTTATAGATAAATATTTTAATTCTAAAATTTTATATACATTTGCCTAATTTTCTATTTTTGAATGATTTAATTAAATTTTCATTCAAATTAAATTTCTAAAGAGAATCTAATTTATATAATAATGCTACTGAATGATAAGATACTAATTGAAAATATCAATAAAGAACTAGAGAGATTAGAAAATTTAGGTGAAATTATAGGCACTGCCGTAGTGAATCGAAATGGATTATTAGTTTCTTCAAGATTACCAAGAGATATTGATGACAGGAAGCTGAGTGCGTTAGCTGCTACAATGTTTGAAGGCATCGAAACAGCTACTCTGAATTTTAATAATAATCAAATTAAGAATGTAACTGTAGAATATCAAGATTACCAATTAATAATAGAAGAAATAAATGATAATGTTATTTTAGTTTCTTTATCAGAGATGGATGCGAATCTAGGGCTAATTTTTATCGAGATTGAAGAAAGTATAAAAAATATTAAAAATATAATTAAAAAGTGATGTGGTATCTTAACTGAAAAACAAAAGGAAAGATTTACAAGACAGATTATATCTCCTTTTATTGGAGAAAAAGGACAAGAAATTATCTCAAAAATTAAGGTCTTACAAATCGGAGCAGGAGGTTTAGGTTCACCTTTTGCGTTATACCTTACAGCTGCAGGTATAAAAGAATTAACTATTATTGATAATGATGTTTTAGATATTTCCAATTTACAAAGGCAGATCCTTTATAATGAAACTCATATTGGAAAAGATAAAGTAAAGTCAGCTAAAGAAGTATTGAACAATCTTAATTCAGATCTTAGGATTAATGCCTATAAGGATTATATTGATGAAAATTCCATAAAAAAATATCTAAAGGAAATCCAATATGACTTCATTGTTGATTGTTCTGATAATTTCCAGACAAAGTTTTTGGTTAATAAAATTGCTGTAGAAAATAATTTAAAATGTGTTATTGCTGGAATAAAAGATTTTTATGGACAAATTATAACAATCAATCCTAAAGTTAGTGCTTGTTATCAATGTGTTTTTTCGCCTATAGAATCCCCACCTAATGAAGGTCCTCTACCAGTAATCGGAGTTACCCCTGGAATTTTAGGGACATTAGAAGCTTTAGAGGTGATAAAAACTGCTTTAGGACTTCCTAACTTGGAAAATAAAATCCTAATGGTTAATTTAATAGACTTAAGGTTTAATATTGTAGATATTGTAAAGAATGAGAAATGTTTATGTTCGGTATAAATAGATCATGAATTTAATAGAAAATTAAATTCTCGTGAAATCTGGATTCTTTTCGAAAAATTCTCTAAAAGATTTGCCATTTTTCACATAATCACCAGCTGTTTTCTCACCTATAAATTCTTCTTCTTCTGGTAAATTTTTTAAGAATTTCGCTGGAACACCAGCCCATAATTCCCTAGTAGGTACTTCTTTATTGGTAATTACAGCTCCCGCAGCAATCATTGACCCGTCATTCATTTTTGTATTATGAAGTACATTGCTGCCTATACCGACCAAGCATCCATCCCCTATTTCCACAGGACCGTGTATCATTGCGTGATGGCCAATTATACAGTTCGAACCAATAGTAACAGATGTTCCCTTTTCTATATGAATAGAAACATTTTCCTGAATACTAGTATTCTTTCCAATCTTAATTGGTCCTCTATCTGCACGGATTACTGCTCCGAACCATATGTTTGTATTCTGATCAATAGTGGTATCACCTATTATGACTGCTGTTGGAGCAATATAAACAGATTCGTGGATGTTAGGCTCTTTTCCAGTTATGGGGCTAGGAATAATAATTGGCATAATTTCTCAAAAATAATTTTTTTTATATGAAGAATTAATGTAGAAATAAGAAATTTGCTTAAAAAAAAATAAAGAAATTGGAATTAATCAATAATGTTAGCTTCTTTCAATATTTCTTTATGATCAAATGCTAATTCTATATCTTTCAATCGTTCTTTTGAGATAAGCTCCACTTCCTTTGAATCATCCCCACTTCTAATATTATTGGTGTCTTCAACAGAGCATTTATATGCCGTGCTATGAATGTTTCCACGGGGATCCCGTCCCTCTTCATCAAAAATACCAATTTTTTCTATTATTTTTACAGATAAATTTGTTTCTTCTCGTATTTCTCTAAGTAATGCTTGCTTTGGTTTTTCTCCTTTTTCTACAAAACCTCCTGGAAGAGCATAGAATCCTTGAAATGGGGGATATTTACGTTTTATTAATACTATATTTCCTTTCTTATCTTCTATAACCGCATCTACAGCATTTCCGACTTTGACTTTTTTAACCTTTACTCTCGTATAAATATTAAATATAATGGTAACTAATAAGATCCCGGTTATTATTGTGGCAATTAAAATGTTTAATGATATAGATAGAATATCTCCTTCTTGCAAACTAAAAGCAATCATAATAACGCCACCTAAATCTGCCAGTATCCCTGCTCCAAATAGTAAATTCAACAAATTTAGCCCTTTTACAGTAACTTTTTGGATTTCTTCATTTTTCTTTTGGTATAATTGTTGCATTGAGTCATAGATTATATTAAATTTCTCGTTAATTCTGTTTACAATATTTTCAATTTCAAATTCATTTAAAAGATGCTTTAACACCGTGGTATAATGTTGTCTCCTGTTATAATCCAACTCATTATAAATCAAACTCAAATTAGTTTGAATTAACCCTCTTAAAAATCTTAAATTTCTAATTTTGTTTTCAATAGTTTCTACATCCTTAAATGCCTCTGATTCCGTTTTTAAAAACAAAAAATCAAGTGATTCATTAATCAGTCTTAATGCAAATAAAACCGTTCTCATTTTGGGAGTCGGTGATAGAACATATTCTTTCATATAAGATTCAAAGAAATTTTTATAATTTTCTTCTGCCATATATATAAATCCAGAATTTCTCCTAATGAAATGCAACTCAGAGAGTCGATTAGATAAATTATTTTCAATACGCTTATTATAAAGAGTCTCAGAATAATCCTCCCATTGCCCAGAATATATTTCTGTCCAATATCCAATATCTTTTTTATGTTTGTTAATAGTTTCTTTCGTCCATTCAATATTTTCAGGCTTTATCTTATCAGAAGTTACAAATATATAAATAGGACTTTCTAAATCGAAAATAATGCCTCTGTTTTCATCTTTTTTGGAGTAATTTCTTAGAAATGCTAATAAAATTTGAGGTATCTGTTGAATAAAGTTTGATTTAATATTCTCTTTTTTCGAGGGTTCACTCTTAAAATATTCTACGTCGAATTGAAAAAATCCAAGTGTATCATACTTTCTTTGGTTATTTTCATCCTCATAAGGAAAATTCTCTAAATAAGGCATCCATTTACATGATAAGGAGACATGTTTTGCCATGTCAATTATGGTATCTCCAAGTTCCTCCCGAATTTTATAATAGATATCGTCTTTTTTCAAGTAATTTAAACGTTCTTTTACCTGGTTCTCAATCTCTTGGCTTTTTTTATTCCCATCAACTAGAGATGTATTTAAAAATGTACTAATAAACCAGAATTCATTTTTGTATGTAAATTCCATAATATTATTATAAATTTATTTATATTAAAATCTTTTAATTATATAGTCTGTTTATAATTTCATAATCTAAAATGACAGAAAAAGAATTACAACAAGAAATTCTTAAATTAAAGGAAGAAAAAGATATTCTTATCCTCGCACACTATTATCAAACTATAGAAATTCAAGATATTGCTGATTTTGTAGGCGACTCACTTGGATTATCTCGTGAGGCTAAAAAAGTTAATGCTAAATATATAATTTTTGCGGGTGTAGATTTTATGGCTGAAACAGCTTCAATCATTAATCAGGATAAGCATATTCTGATACCAAATTATGAGTCTTGTTGCCCAATGGCAGCTTTTCTTACACCAGAGATGGTAATAGAATATAAAAAAGAACATCCTGGACTTCCTGTTGTGGTATACGTTAATTCAACAGCGTCGGTTAAAGCTGAATCTAATATATGTTGTACATCTTCAAATGCAGTTAAAATAGTGGAAAAAATTAGTAAAGAATTCAATGTGGATTCTGTATTATTTGGTCCAGATGCAAACTTAGCGGATTATGCTGAACAATTATCTGGTATAAAATGTCTTAAAATGCCGGATATAGGTCATTGTTATGTGCATTCGCAAATCAACCCAGAACATATTATTAAATCTCAACAAGAACATCCTAATGCAACAATCCTCGTCCATCCTGAATGCATCAGGGAAGTTAGAGATCGCTCTGATTTTGTTGGATCAACAGCACAAATGTATAACAGGGTTAAGAATAGTACAGGTAACGAAAAAGAATTTATCATTGGAACGGAAATTGGACTTATACAACGAATGGTGCAGGATTTTCCAGATAAAAACTTTTACCCCATAAAAGATAAATTAATTTGTTATAATATGAAAAAACACAATCTTGAGTTGATTAAATACTTACTAGAAAACTCAAACGACACAACTTTTGAGATCAAAGTTCCTCGAGAAATTGCCCAGCGTGCCATAAAACCTATTGAAAAAATGCTAGATTATTCATGAATTCATAGAACTTTTTAATAAAGGTAAATTGTTAAAATGACAAATTTGATTTTTATAACTTGCTATATTTCCATTATCGTTATATTTGGAAGTGCTATGATTATACTATATTTGAAAAAATATAAAGGATTATCTACTGATATTTGGAAACCAGGAGCTGCTTGGATCCGAGCATTAATCTATTTTTCAATCTGTAATATAATTATAGCTGTCTCTGGTACGTTAGAACAAGTTTTTATTCAACCAATATTCACATTGGACCAAATCACTAATCCAATTTGGATAACATATTGTTCTATATGTTTTACCTATATTTTTCTTGCATATTGGATTCTGTGGTCTCGTATGACTCTCACCTTCGACCGTAAATATTACATAGGTCCAGAAATAATATTTGGTGTGTTATGGGGATTTAGTACTGGAGGCTTGCTTCTCTCCTTTTATCATCTTTGGAGTCTTACAGGGGCATCAGGGTGGGTTAAATATTTGCTTAGTTTCATCTCAATGGGTTTATGGCAATATTTTATTCAAGACTATTTTTGGGATATTTATGTTAGTCCAGAACATGACACTCCAAAATCAATACAAATTAAAACTATCGTATGTCACATCCCTAATATAGCAATCTGCTTAGCATTTCTTATAATTTGGAACAATTATGCTATTTACATAGCACTCCAAACTTTTGCTTTAATAGCGTCAACAATTTATCAAAAGTTCCCCGCTCCTTGGGCTAAAGGACAATTTCATGCCCCAATGGTTAAATCAGGAATATTTGGACGGCCTCATGGCAATGGTTATTTAGATGATAAATAAAACTTTAAGATAGGCATCTTTAGAGAAAATCTGAAATTCTTTTCTGAAACCTATCATTAAGATACTTCAGAAAAGCGACTGTAGGTTTTCCTGACCAAATTGCATTTATGTTTGTTTTCTTTTCAAATCTTTCGATAATATTATAATCAAATTTGAATTGTTTCATAATTTCACGGAGTTTAAACAGCCATTTTACAAAATTTTTGTACAATCTGCCATTATTACTTGCTTTTGAAGTATGAGTTTTTTCATAATATTTAATATCTTTATCTGTATATTCTGTGTAATATCTGAAATTTTGTCCCATCCAAAAAAATCGCGATACTGAATCTGAAAACTTTTTAATCCTGCATCCTGTAAGTTTAACCGTTTTAAGATTGGGTAAATCATTTAAACTATCTGGAATTTCTTCGATATTGATATTTCCTGAAAGATCTATAAATTCAAGACTATTTAGTTCATCTAAACCTTCAATACTTTCAATGTAATTATTTTTTAAATAGATTTTTTTTAAGTTATTAAGATTTTCCAATCCCTTAATCTCACTGATTCTGTTATTACTCAAATCTAATTCCATAATATAATCAGAATTTTCATTTAAACCTTTAATATCTTCTATTATTTCGATCATTTTATTTTTTAAATTTACTTTTGAACTTAAAATTAGTCCAATTAGTTTCTCATTATAAGAAATGATTCTAAGTTCTAAATTGGCAAAATTTATTTGAGCCTTGTTGAGGAATTTTAGTATAGGAAAACTCCTTACGCTTCTATATTTTCTATATACAATTTCTACAAAGCTTTGCTTTATTGAATTTGGTATTTTATCTAGTGCTTTTAATAAGATTAGATACTTGTAGGTAAAACGAAACTGATTTATGAATTTCGAGGTAAGTTGTTTTATTTGATTAATAGATTCTAGATCTTCAGAATTTTCTAGTAAGGGTATAATTTTTCGAGAGTATTCATCAATGCTTGGGAAATCAATATCAATCAACATACTTTCAAATTCATCTTCTGTTAAATAATGCAAATATCCATTCTGTGTCAAGAATCGAATAACTGTAGGGTGTCCAGTGGCATATCTAATAGCAATTTCTTCTTTAAATTTACGTCTGGCAATAGGATCACCTACATCAACAAGTGCTTTTAATAATGGAAAAGCTAAATTACGATGAAGAATTCTTGTATCATACTCGTTATCCGCCCAAGCTTGTATGTTTGAACAGTGACCCCAAAATTCTGCTTCGGGAGGAATTTTACGATGATCTCTTTCCATAGAGCGATCTAGTTTTACTGCGGCCTCATCAATTGATTGAATCTCATCATATTCTTCAATTCTATTAATTGGAATATTGAGTAAAAGATACATACATTGTCTGAATAATCTATTATTGACGTAGATATTAGTTCTTCCGCTCTCCAGTTTTAGTTTAAGATAAGAATTAATTTTAAATTCTTTTATTTTGAAGGGTGCCTTGATTGAAATAAAGAGGACAATTATTGAAATAATTAACAATATAAATATCTGATAATGAAACATATTACAGATAGACAAGGATTTTTGGTAACAGAGTTAAAGATAGTTTTCTTTTTCAATATTAAAACCCCAACGATTTTAAAATTTATAAAAAAGTATCTTCTTTTCAAAAGGATTACTTCAGAGTAGAACTAATCTGGTATTAAAGTAAGCATATTAAAATTCAGATCAATATTAGATCCATCTAAAATAGCCTGTTGTATTAATTTACCTTCTTCTGTTAACGATAATTTTTTTGATTGGGCAACTCCTTCCATAAATTTTTCTCTTTCTATATCTAAAAAGCCCATTTCTATTGCATTTTTAATGATTAAATTCAATACTAATAATTGGAATTGCTCTTGAATAGCACCCCATATTAGCCCCATCTCTTTTAATTGTTCTGTTAATTCTTTGGCTAAAATGTCCAGATCATATATCATATCATAGATACCTTCTTGAAGATTGATAATTTCATCCATTAATTTATCTTTAATAAGTCTTAGTGTTGTGGTTCCAACTAAATCCTCTTCATGAAAAAAAAAATCATTATTTTCACGTTTTATCAAGTAAAAACCAAAATCATTTTTTATTAGTTTAAACCTAGCTAAATAATTAACAGCTTCTCTGGAAACATTATAAACTTCACAGAATTGATCTAAATTTAATTTATAACCCGTAAATTCTTGAGGACTATCTTCATCAAAATGCCAATAATTTTTTGCAAATGCACCTTGGCCTAAAATTGAGTTATAAAAAATATAAAACAAGGACAAATACAAATCTCTATCTTGTTGTAATTCGAAAAAATTGTCTCCAATTTTAGAGATAATTCTTACAATATGGATTATAAAATGCGCTTCGACATTAATTTCTTTATAAAAATCTATTAAAGCCTCAAGTTTTCTGACATTTTCTTTTAATTCATTGACTATGAATAATTCATCTTTTAGTTTTAACGGCGCTTCTCCTAATTTTTCTATTCCTTTTTCAGTAATTATGTAAGCACGATATTGTTTATTCGTTTGTTTATTTGTAACTATCCTTTGATCCACGTTTTTATTTCTTCTATGGTTATTAAGATACTTAGAAACGGTAGACCTACTCAAATTTGAATATTTTACTAAATTAGTAAATCTTTGTGGCCCTAGATTTCTAAGAATGAACAGTATCCTTCTACTATTATCTTCAATACTACTAGATTTTTTCAATAATTCAATCTTTAATTTTTTTGAGATATTCCAACTTTCCATAATAAAAAGATATAAGTCCAAATATTTAAAACTATACTTTTTTTCTGGACTTAGTTTGGATGTATATTAAAATATAAATATATATGAATTTAGTATATTTCAGTAAAATTAAAGATAAAGCTTTAAAAACTATGATTTTAATATGAGAATTTGGAAGTCTAAAATTAATAATCTTGGAAAAAAAAACTATGGAAGATCCAAATATTTTAAATAGAATAAAAAAGATTGAAGATCGGCTAGATAAGATTGAAAATCGAATCTCAAGTATAGAACATAGAATAGGACGCTTTCCATCTCCTCCATTTCCAAAACCAGACCCTATACATCCTCCAGGACCACCTAGCCCCCCAGGAACACCTCCAGAGCCTTTTAGAATTTAATTTATATTCACAACATGATTAAAAAGCAACAATATCCATTCTAAACTAAAGTTCGAGATCTTGAACGAAAATCCTTATCTTATCAATCTGATAACTAGTATGTAATATAAATCAGTTTATGAAAATTTAAAGGGGTGTGATAAAAAATTACCCAATATAGGTTTAGATTAACCGGAGTACCTCCAGATCAAGCTATAAAACTAATTGAACTAGATCCAAATAATTCAATTGCAGAAATTAAAAAAACAGTACAGCGTGAGTATAAATTAAATCCGATTTTAGCTATACAGTTCATTTTTAAAGGTAAAGTTTTACCTGACCAATTAAAGTTTGCAAAGATTGGTATTCATCCAAAGAAAGATGTAATTACTGTGATGGCTACTCAAGCTGGTGGAATTTAAACAATTCCTAATAGGAAGACGTATTTATCACGGGGTTGTAAAGAGAAAAAATACCGGTTTATTTTTTCTCTTTTTATATTTTATTTTTTTTATTATACACGTTTTTCAGTGTTCTAAATAAGAAATTTCTGTAAAATTCTTAAATTTTGAATTAAGAATTTTGACGATCTGTTTTGAAAAAGATCTAAAGTGAGAAATCTCTCCATTAAAATTATCAAGAATATCTTTGTATTGAGTTAGAAAACTAGTAATCATTGTCTCAGAAATATTTTCTAACATTTTTTTATCAAAATCTCTATTTTCGCATTTAAGAACTAAATGATAATTAGATTTATGGGTATAAAAAAAGAAGAGAAAACTGTCTAGGACTAACGTTCTTAAACTTTCTTTAAAATTATTTTTTGTAAATCGACAAATTATATCAAAATAGCTTGCTAAGGATTGTTCATCATCTAATTTTTCATTATTTATGAAACTATGATAAAATAAAGCGATTCCTGCCTGATCTATAATCATTAATTCTTTGATCATTTTAAATACATATTCTTATCTGGAATTTCCAATTAAAATTATAGAACAACTTATTTTTAAACTTTTATTCTAGATTTTATAGAATTCATAATAATATATTCCCTTGAATTTAATACGCAAATCTTGTATATAAATGCATTTTATTTGTTTAATAATAAATTGGGAAATATTCTTGTCAATAAATGAATAAATAAATCAGTTATAATTAGTTTTAAACAGAATTATTCTTTAATATAATTAAGGTAATGATAGAAAAAATTGATTGACATGGCATGGGGCGGTTCATTAAATAAAGAAGGTTCTAATCATATTAGAAAACTTAGAGAAGCAGATAAAGTAATTGGATTCTTAGAAAATTTCAAGAAGGATTTAAACCCTGAAGAAAAAGAAAATTTCACGAAAACTATTGAAATTATTACGGAATATATAACGAAAATTTCAGAAGAGCGCGAATAAGATTTTATAATTTCTGCATTATTTCTTTAATAATCTCAATAATCTGATCAGCTACTTTTTGGATAGTATCTGTAAGGTGAAATTCGAAAAACGGAAGATCTTCATGCTCACTTCGCTCCTCGATTGAAAATTCATCTTCCTTATATAAATTTAACTCCAAAAATCCATCAAGACTTTCTGGTACAATTCCAATCATAAAAACCTTTAAATCTGTTAGCTTTTCTATTAATAAATCGACAACTAAATGGATTGGAATTGTATGTGATGATATTGGAACAGATTCTTGAATATTTTCTCGTTCAATTATAGCAATAGTGCCAGGAGGTTTACTTAAAGTACAAGTATCAAAAAGGATGAGATGGGATGGGTGAAATTCTATAACATCATCAATTCTACTCATGGCATCTATTCCAGCATTAATAAATAGGTATTTTTCATTTGAAAATTTTAAAAGTTCACTTATGATATATGGTCCTACTCCATCATCACTTAGTTTTTCTTCACCAATTCCTATAAAAACTAACCTATTAGCATCCTGTAGTTTTTCTAGGAGTTTAGAATGTAATTCTTTCATTGATATAAATGTTTTTTTTATATGAATAAATATTAGAACTCTAAATTTGTGTATGATATTGAAACGACTTATTAATATTATGAAAAATTAATTAACTTGTAGATTAATAATTTTATATTTAAGAAATATCAAATATAATTTTTATAAAGGCATTATTCTCCATAATTGCTCTTTTATAACAAAACGCGAGCTTTTATACAAAATAATAATATATTGAAAAATTTCCTCTGAGAGGATGATATTTGGATAAAAAAGTTAATGAAGATATTTTTTCAAATAAAGAATTCAAAACGATAATAAATAATTTAGACATAGTATATTTTAGAGGAGAATTTAAAGGAAAATTACTATTTCATAATTCTGCTCTTAATAGAATCCTCGGATTAGATCCTTCAATAGATTTAACTGGATCTCCAGCATCTCAGTTTTTTTCTTATCCTGAATTACAACAGAAATATTATGGTGAATTAGAAAAGAATGGATTTGTCAAAGATTTTATTGTTGAAATAAAGAAGCTTAATGATCAGCCTCTTTTTATACAAATTAATTCTCATCTAGTTAATGGAAATAAGGAAAAAATACTTGTAGAAGGAACAGCTACAGATATCACTGAAAAATATATAATTGAGCAAAATTTAAAAACTATAGAAAAAAAATTTAAGCTAATTGCTAACAATACAACTGATTTAATTGCCATATTAAATAAAAATTTTGAACATATATATATCAATGAAAATGCATACTCCTCTGTTTTAGGATATGGAAAGGAAGAGGTTCTTGGAAAAAGACCTAGAGATTTTACTCATCCAGATGACCTTAAACGTGTTTCTAAATCATTGAGAAAAGGTTTGTTAAAGGGTGATGTTTCGGAAAAATATAGAACTAGGCATAAAAATGGAGATTATATATGGATTGAACTCAAAGGGAAATTTCTGTATGAAAATGGTCAAATAATAGGAGCAATTTTAATTTCAAGAGATATTACAAAAAGTCAGGAAACTGAGCACAAGTTAAGAGAATCTGAAGAAATGTACCGACTCATCACCGAAAATGCAAATGATGTTATAGGAATTGTTAACAATAAATTCATTTTTGAATTTTCAAATCAGCAAGCCACGTTTAATATTTTAGGATATAATTCTTCAGAAGTTGTTGGAAAAAGTGTATTCGATTTCTTGCACCATTCAGACAGAGACAAAGGACTCAAATCTCTTCTACAAGGTCTAAATGAAAAAGAAGGGATTACTGAAATAAGAGCAATGCATAAAAAAGGGAAATGTGTTTGGTTGGAGGTAAAGGGTAAAGTTTTTATTGATAAAGATGGTGAAAATAAAGGAATTTTGATAGCTCGTGATGTTACGCAGCGTAAGGATGCAGAGATAAAACTAAAAGAATCAGAAGAAAAATATAGAAGTTTGGTTGAAGATGCACAAGAGGGAGTTTGGGCTTTAGATGAGGAAGAAAATACCATATTTGTTAATCCAAAAATATGTGAAATGCTTGGTTATACTAAAAATGAAATGATAGGAAAAAATTTACACTCATTCACTCCTGAGTCAATTGAACCATTAACACAGGGTAATCGGTCAAAACGTGAAAAAGGAATTAAAGATACCTACGAATTTCAATTACTAAAGAAGGATGGGAGTATAATTTATATTGAAGTACATGCAGCTCCTATAATGGATGAGGCTCAAAATTATAAAGGTTCATTTGCCTATATTACTGATATTACAAAAGGGAAAAAAGCAATTCAAAAAATACAAGAATCTGAAAATAAATATAGAACTTTGTTTGAATCAAGTACTGATGGAATATATTCCGCAAATATGGAAGGACGGTTTATTGAAGTTAATCAGGCATTTCTTGAAATGATCGGATACTCAAGAAAAGAACTTCTAGAACTGAATAATCGTCAGATAACTCCATCGAAATGGTATGAAACAGAAGATAATAACCTTTTGGCTCAATTATCTATAGGTGAAAGCAAGGTCTATGAAAAAGAATTTATACATAAAAATGGTAATATCCTACCAGTTAGTATTAGATTTTGGATTTTACAAGATGAGCAAGGTGATCCCTATAGAATATGGGCAATTATAAGGGATATAACAGAAAGCAAAAAGATGGAGTTTAAATTAAAAGAAATTAATAGATTAAAATCAGAATTTTTAAGGAGAGCTTCTCATGAATTAAAAACTCCATTAGTTTCTATTAAAGGATTCTCTGAGTTAATTTTATCAAAATATTCAGAAGATTTAAATCTAGATATAAATTCAAGTTTGGAAGAAATAAATAAAGGATGCGAAAGATTACAGAGTATAATTAATAACCTTTTACAGACCTCTAAATTAGAATCAACTGAATTTAAACCAAAACTTGAAAGGGAAGATTTATCTTTTCTTATTAATTATTGTGCAGAGGAATTGCACCCTCTTATAGCAAAAAGAGAACATTCAATTAATATAGAGATTCCTGAATCCGTAATAACAAAATTTGAAAAGGAAGAAATTCATGATGTAATTTCAAATTTACTCATAAATGCAATAAAATATACACCTCCTAAAGGATGGATTGATATTAAGACCAAAATTTTAGAAGATTTTATAGTTGTTTCAATAAAAGATAACGGAATTGGATTCACTGAAGAAGAAAAAAATAAAATTTTTCAACAATTTGGAAAAGTGGAACGATATGGGCAAGGATTAGATTTAGGAATTGATGGATCTGGGTTAGGTTTATATATTTCTAAAAAAATAGTAGAATCTCATGGTGGGAAAATTTGGATGGAATCTGAAGGAAGAAATAAAGGGAGTACTTTTTATTTTTCACTTCCACTTATTAAGGATTAGTGTTGAAGATAATAATATAGGAATACAAATTCCTACCTATCCTTTATATTTTTATTTTACTTTATTATAAAATAGAGAGAAATACACGTAAAAATTCATTAACTATAAATAATTCATATGTATTGTCATATAATGGAAGATTTAAATGAAAAAACTGAGAAAGTTCAATTAGAAGGGATAATTGAAAAAGATAAGGTTATACTTTCAGATAGTAAAGCATTTGAAGAATTCTATAGTACATCTTATATAGGCACAATAGAGACAAGGAGTAATAAGAAAGAAATTTTAGTCTTAGAATCAATAGAAGTGTTATTACTATGTGAAAGGAATCGGATTTTGCTATGGGAAGAAAATGATAAGACCAAGCAATTATATGATTTTGAAGGTCTATTGACGTATTTTACCCAATTTGATGAGAGATTATGGGAGAAGTATATTATTTACATGGATTTAAGAAAAAGAGGGTACATCGTCCGCACAGGTTATGGAGATGGTTTGGATTTTAGGGTTTATAAGAGAGGGGCTGATTTTGAAAAGGATTCAGCAAAATTTTTAATATTTCCTGTATTTGAAGGGAATCCTGTTGAACTGAGAGATTTAGATAAAATGTCCAGAGTTGCTATGAGCTCTCGAAAAGATCTTATTGTTGCTACCGTTGATAGGTTAAGCAAACCCATTTATTATTCTGTTAAAAAATTTCAAATTTTAAATAAAGGAGAAGAAGACGCAATAGATAATGCCAAATAAATTCACTTGTGATACCTCAGTAATTTTTAATGGTCAGATCATTAATTTAATTGAAGATGGAGAATTAGGGGAAAACCCAGAAATATTTATTTCGAATGTGGTAATAGCTGAAGTTGAATATAGAACTAACATTCAGAAAGAGATTGGCTTCTTTGGTTTGAATGTCTTAAAACAATTAAGAAAGCTTCATGAAGAAGGTGTGATTGCTCTTCATGTTATAGGGAAAAGACCTACGAGAGAAGAAATAAAAATGGCTCCAGGTGGAGAGTTAGATGCGTTAATTAGAGAATCAGCATCAGAAAATGGTGCAACTTTAATCACTTCAGACCGAATTCAAGGAGATATGGGAGTTTTTGAAGGTTTGGATGTTTTATTTACTTGGGAAAAAAAAATTCAGAGAGAAAAAGAACCTCTTTCTCTAAAATTATTAGAATTTTTTGATGAAACGACTATGAGTGTTCACCTTAAAAGAAATCTACCACCTTATGCTAAGAAAGGTGCTCCTGGTAGATGGCATCTTGAGAAAGTTAGCGAAGAGCCATTAAGCCCACAAATGATTGAGGATATTGCTCTTGAAATTATTGAGAATGTACGAGAGGATCAACACTCATTTATTGAAATTGAAAGAGAAGGTGCTGTTGTAGCACAGTTACGTGAGTTTAGGATAGTACTTACTCGACCCCCTTTTTCTAATGATGTAGAAATAACTGCGGTTAGGCCCCTGGTAAGTTTAAGTTTATCTGATTATTCAATTGATAACAGGTTACAGAAAAGATTGGAAAAAGCAGAAGGAATCCTTGTTGCTGGTGCACCGGGAGCTGGAAAATCAACTTTTTCAGCAGCATTAGCGAATTATTATTGGAGTCAAGATAAAGTGATTAAAACACTTGAAAGTGTAAGAGATTTACAAGTAGAACCCGAAATAACGCAATATACTAAATTAGAAGGAAGTCTTGAGAATTCAGCAGATATTCTCTTGCTTGTAAGACCTGATTTTACAATTTTTGATGAGGTAAGAACTACAAAAGATTTTGAAGTTTACTCAGATTTCAGATTATCTGGAGTGGGTATGGTTGGCGTAGTCCATTCATCATCTGCTATAGATGCTATTCAAAGATTTATTGGGCGTATAGAACTCGGAATGTTACCCTCAATAATAGATACAATTATTTTTATTAAAGGTGGTGATATTTCAAGCGTATTAGTAATTAAAATGACTGTAAAAGTTCCTTCAGGATTTAGAGATAGAGATTTAGCTAGACCTGTGGTTGAAGTTAGGGACTATAAAACTAGGCAATTAGAGTATGAGATCTATTCATTTGGTCAAGATATCGTAATAAATCCTATAAAACCTGGAAGAACAAAAGATAAATCTACTCAATATAGGGAGTTAACTAAATATGGAAGAAATAAACCAAAAAGAGAAAGGATCAATCTCGAAATAGAAATAGTGAGAGATAGAATTATTTTAAAAGCAGCTCCAGAGTATGCTAGTCAAAATATAGTAATTTTCTCCAATCTTGAGGAAATTTTTACCGGTTCTTTAAGTAGAAAAGGTGAAATTAATTTATCCTTGTCTAATAAAGAAGGGAGAAAAATTCTAAAAGAATTTGATAGGAAAAGAGATATATATGCCAGAATAAAATAATAAGTTCTATATCCTAGAACCCACATGCTTTGATTTATATCTTTTCAGAGATCTAGGTATTTTTAAAATTTTTTTCTTTTTGGAGTATTATGTTCAAAATTGACTTGTTGATAATTTTTATCAAGATCAATATTTAAAATCTTTTTGAGATTTTCAGCAAGACTACTTAATTTATTGGCAGTGGCGGTTATTTCTTCCATTGAAGCTGATTGTTCTTCAGTAGCAGAACTTATTTCTTCCATTGATGTAGAAATTGATTGAATTTTTGTAATTATTATATCAATTTTTCCTCCAGACTTTATAACTATATTTTTTGACTCTGCTGCTAATTTTCGAACTTCATCAGCCACAACAGCGAAACCACGACCATATTCTCCGACTCTTCCTGCTTCTATACTAGCATTCAAGGCAAGTAAGTTAGTTTGATCCGAAACATCTCTAATGATTTGCATTATTTCTTGAATATCATCAGTCGAAACCATAACATCTTGGCTCTCATACGCAGTTTTCTGAGCAGAAAATGTGATCTCTTCCGATGTTACATTTACCTCACTAGCGCTTGCTGCTAATTCCGTAGCAACATTTGCTACGTTTATAGTCATTTCCGAGCTAGCCTTTATTACATTATCAACAAGATTCTTTAATTGAGCAGTTTTATTTTTAATAATCCGAATATTATACCAACCGCTAAAAACCATAAAAGGTACCCCAATTAATATCATAGTGATAAAAATTATTGGATTATTTGGATCAATATTCTGAGATAGAATAACCATGAAAGCCGTTGAAGCTAATCCTAGTATGACCACTCTAAATTCTAAGGATTTTATTTTTCGACCTGAAATTAACCAATAGGTAATTGACATAAAAAAAATAAAAACAACAATAAATAGAGGATTAACTCTAGTGATTCCTTGATATAACAAAATTTATAGTTTTACTATGTAATTAGGAATTAGTTTGATGATGCTAGATTTTTTATTTAAAGTTTTCCTTTTAATTGCTAGTTTTATATGGTATAACGGAAATTTTAAAGAATTTAAAATTAGTAAACATTGTACTAATTCTTAAAATTCACTTAAACAAGTAACAGCGAATAATTTTTAATTTATTTATTAAAAAATACAATAAAGAAAGGATGCTAGCTATCGACTATTAATTTTCTTACTAATTCCATTATTGGGGGAAAAACTTCTTCAATTAAATTATCAAACCTTATATCTACCCAGTCATCATATGGTGTAGCTCCTTTATTAAGGAGTATCAATTTAGCTCCATTTTGTTTTGCTATTCCTGGTAAATCCATTGCTGGTGCAACAACTAAGGATGAACCAATTACAAAAAAAACATCAGCCCTTTCAGATCGGATTTCTGATTCTCGAAGCTCATCATAGGGAAGGGAGTCACCAAAATTTACAATACTTGATATTATTCGGCCACTACAATGAGGACATTTTGGTTGACCTTCTCGAACGGGATAAGTTCTATATCCGGGACCCCATTTGCGTTGATCCCAACCAACTTCTTCATATAACATTTTTTTATTGCATGACAAACATTTCATGAAAAATTGATTACCATGAAGCTCAGCTAATATATCAAAAGGAATTCCTGATTTAGCATGGAGTCCATCAACATTTTGAGAAATGAGATAATTTAACTTGCCCATTTGCAATAGTTCCACAATTGCATAATGATTAGGATTTGGTTTTACTTGATCATATGCAACTTTTGGTTTAGGGGGGGGTAAACCCTTATCTCGTCGAGTCCATACACCATCTGGCCCCCTATAATCAGGTAATCCACTATCTGTTGAAATTCCCGCTCCAGTAAAAACCACTAATCTTTCAGATTCAGCAATCCATTTAGCAGCTAAATTTATTTTTTCTTCAAAATCCATAAAAATCATAAAAAAAAAGGCTTTAAAAAGATTTTTATAATGCTTAATCTATATCACTCAAATTTACACCTTTCGTTTCCTTCAAAAAAATAAGAACTAGAATAAAAACTACAAAGAATAGTATACTAAAAGTTAAAAAAGATACTGCTAACCCTTGACTGAAGGTAATTACACTGCTTATAATAAGTCCAACAGTTATACCTGCTGAACTTGCTAATGTTTTCAACCCGACTCCAGTTCCTCTGGTTTGAGTGGGTATAATTTCTAAAGCCATTATACTAATTAATATTCTTAAACCCCAGAAGGTTAAATTAGCTAAACCAGCACCTATCATAACCATTATCAAAGCTCCTTCAGTTAAGTTAACTCCGAGAATTATCATTAGAATAGAAACAGGGAAGATGATTGAATAGAGATAACATAAAGGTTTTCTTCCAATTTTATCAGCTAATAATCCTGTAATTAAATAACCGATAATAGAAGCAATCCCCATCACCCACACAATGGTATCCACATCTTCTGTGGTAAAACTGTTAGATAAAAAATCTTCTCCTACAAGAATGAACAGATTATTTAACCCAATAATTAGGCTGATAATCAGAATTATTAAAAATTCTTTTCTTCTAGTAGACTTAAATATTGTTTGAAGATTATTTTTGAAGATATTACGTCTTTCTGCTATTAAAGGCTCATTCTCCTTTATTTCCAGGTATTTTGAAGTTTCATTAAATGTAAAAAAGATTATTACGCTCAACGGAATTCCTAATATAACTGCAAAATATGTCATTACTCTCCAATTAATTGAAGAAGCAAAATCATGAAAAACAGGTATTAATAAAGCTCCAATTACTCCCCCAATCAGAACTAAATTAGTATATAAGGCTCTTTTGTCAGATGGACTTTCTTCATTAATATATATTACCCAAATATCTGAATTAAAGAAAAAATACAATAAAAACAAAAATACAGTATAGACTATAATGTTGGTTGAAAAGGAGATGAAAAGTGATGCAATACCCATTCCAAATACAGTAAAGACTAATAGGTACTTTCTACCCACCTTATCAGCTAGGTATTGATTTAAAAATACAAAATACATTCCCAATGTTGCTATTGCCACAAAAATTTGAAAGAATGAAATTGCTGCATCTCCAGATAGATATGGAAAAAATTCAGTGGATATGTCAGAGACTACAACATTTAAATAATTCGTTGTATAAGTATCAAGTATTTCAACGAAAATTAATATAAAAATCATATATTTAAAATAGGAGAAAAACCGTTTATTATTTGGTTTACTTTTGCTATTATTCATGTTTACATATTTCTACCTTCATAAATTAAAATCTTCTTCTTTTCATTTTCAAAAAATGGCGTATTTTAAATATGTACAGTTGTATACAAAATCGTTAGATACCATGTATCAGCAAGAAGAAGGGGTATTATAGGCCCTTATAAGCTTTTGCTTTAATCAAGATTTAAATAAAAATTATTTGATCTTTTAATTAGCACTACAGAGGTTAAGGATTATTTTATCATATACTATTAATTTTGACATGGAAGCTTTAAAAAATACTGGAAGTAAATATGAAAAGGTAAAGTATACTCCAGAACAATCTAAATTAATTGATGAGATATCTAAAGTTTTATGTATAATTATTCAAATTCCAGAAATCGCAATGAAGGGTATTGTGTGGAATGCTCTAAGAGAATGGCAGTTAAAAAATAAAAAAACAATTGCTGAAATATCAAAATTATCTATTGCTAGACGTTTAAATGCTGTTAAAGAAATTTTTTATCAAGGAAACAAGATTTTAAAAAGTATGTTGAAACAACCAAAATCTAAAAACGAGATTTTTTTAGATATTGCATTTGAAAAAGCATTCAAATATTACCTTAATTATATATACCAAAATTCTCAATAATATGGTTCCTTTTGGAAACATAAGTACCAAAATTAAATAGAGAATTTGTGCTTACTACTTTCCCTAAAGTTTAAGTTATCAATGAACCTTTCTAAATTTGTTTCAAGGTTATAATATTGAATCATTTCAAGAGGTTCCTCAAAATTATCAAGTGAACTCAAGTTATGAGAATCACATCCAATAGCAACTGAAATTCCGAATTCCTTTAATTTTTCAAAAAA
>JAEOTV010000116.1 GCA_016839635.1 Promethearchaeota archaeon
AATTAATAAAATTAATTAAAATAATAGCAAAAAAATTATCTAAATTATAATTAATTCAGTATATCAAAATTGTTGTTTAACGTTATAATTATATAGAAGAAGTAGATTCATATTTCAAGCTTAACAAGAGTTCATAGTATTTTTTCATTAGATTAAATGTTTAAGAAGTCAATTAGAGAGAATTAACTTCACATATTTCTAATTTATTAGCCTAGATTCTACTTCTATTGTATAGTTCTTCCTTGAAATTTTGATTTATTGAGTGAATAAAACCAATAAAATAGAAAAGGAAGTGATTAAGATTACAAGTCAAAATGAGTTTACAACTAAATACAATATAGAAGTTAAGTGTGTTATTAAAGGTGTAGTTGAGAAATCAGATATAGTCGGCGCTATTTTTGGACAGACTGAAGGTTTACTTTTAGATCTCGACTTAAGAGATCTTCAAAAATCTGGAAGAATTGGGCGGATAGAGGTAGAAACTGAGGCAAAAGAAGGTGTTTCAAAGGGAGTCATTAAAATTCCATCTTCCTTAACGAGAAAGGAAACCGCTTTATTAGCTGCAACTGTTGAAACTGTTTCTCGAGTTGGTCCATGCGAAGCAGAATTTTCTCTTATAGATATTCGAGATGTTCGTGAGAGAAAGCGAAAAAAAATCATAGAGCGAGCAACTGAGCTCTTAAAAGAATGGGATCAAAAATCATTAGAACAGAGTGAAATTGAAGAGAAAATGGATACAGATATCAAACTGGGAGAAATTATCACGTGGGGTTCAGAAAATCTTCCTGCAGGTCCAGAAGTAGAAAGTAACCCCGATTTAATTATTGTAGAAGGTCGAGCTGATGTTCTAAATCTACTACGAATAGGAGTTAAAAATACCATAGCAGTACAAGGAACTCAAATCCCAAAATCTGTAATTAAGCTAACTAAGCAGAAAAAATCAGTGACAGCTTTTGTCGATGGAGATCGCGGAGGTACAATTATTCTTAATGAACTTTTACAAACCACTAAAATTGATCATATAGCTAGAGCTCCTGATGGTTTTGAAGTTGAAGAACTCACGAGGAAACAAATGATAAAATCTTTACAAAACGCTAAACCAACAAAAAATTCTAAAGATGGAAATGTAAAAGGTGTCTTAGAGAAGGGTTATAGAGGGATTAATGGAGACCTCCAGAAGATATTAAAAAAATATAAAATTAAAGATGAGACTATAATTGTTGATGCAATTAAGAATATAGGAGCAGGTTTTGCCATCGGTTTTAATAAGAATCTCGATAAATTATTTGATATTCCTGTTGGAGAAATTTTCGAAAAAATTAGAAGCTTTAAGGATACCCAATATTTGATTATTGATGGAATATTAACAAAAAGACTTCTCTCACTTTCAATAAACATGAAAATAAAATTTATTGCAAGCAGAAATAAAGAAGATGAATTAGTTATTCCTGGGCAAATAGAAATTTATTTTTATAAATAATTATTTCTCTTTAAAAAAATCAGGTACTAACAATAGGTGGTAATGCTACCGCAAAGATTAATTGAATTATAAAGGAAAGAACACCCAAAATCAAAATCCCAATTGCACATATTTTAAAAACCAAGAAATAATCTTTTCTATTAGGTTTATTTGCAATTTTAATTATTCTTCTTGTATTTTGGAAAAAGGTAACAATCCGCTCATATAGACTTTGTTTTTTCTGCTTATCGTTTGTATTATATTTCTCATATTTTGGATAATTAGACACAATAAAAAAGAAAGTATTTTAAGATAAAAAGTTATCTTTTAAGAGTTTTATATGACTATGAATCAAGTAATATCAAGGATATTTGATATAAATAAATCTCGATCAAATGGTTCTAAATCTTCATAACTCTGTCCAGTCCCAATATATAGAATTGGCTTTTTTGTTTCAAACGAAATTGATAACGCAGCACCACCTTTTGCATCAGCATCAAGTTTAGTCAAAATGTTAGCATCAATTCCAACATGTTTTTTAAACTCTTTTGCTTGAAAAAGCGCGTCGTTTCCCGCTAAACTATCACCTATAAAAATAATCTGATCAGGCTGAGCAATTCTACAAATTTTTTGTATTTCTATCATTAGGTTTTTATCGGTTACCTGGCGACCAGCGGTATCTACTAAAACCACATCTAATTTTTTAGCCTTAGCATGCTCAATTGCATCAAAGACGACTGAAGCCGGATCTGACCTATATTCGTGCTTTATGACCTTTATTCCTACTTTATCCATATGATAAGACAATTGTTCTATTGCTGCTGCTCGAAAAGTATCTGCTGCTGCTGCTACAATCGATAATCCATTTTTTTTCAAAAAATGAGCAATTTTAGCCATAGTTGTAGTTTTCCCGGTCCCATTCACCCCAAGAAATACAATTACATAAGGTGAACTTTTTTTTTTTATCTCTGTGAGTAAATCAATGTCTTCTTCAGGAGTCAAGATTTCTGTGATAGTTTCTCTTAATACTTCAAATAACATTTTTGGGGTTGATATTAAACGCCCAATCTGTTCGTTTTTAAAAGACTCAGCGATCCTATTGCATATTTCGTCAGCAGTGTCGATTGCAACATCATTGCTCAGAAGAAGTAATCTAAGTTCATTAATAGTACTACCTAACTTTTTCTCTGTTAAAGTTTTTTTAACAAATGATGAAAAGGCGTTTTTTAATTTTTCAAGCATTTACTTCTCCATAGATCTTTAAAATTTGATCGATTATATAATGAGATTGGGATACAAAATCTACATTTATGTATAACCTTGTTGAATAATTTGAGAAATTTGTTGTAGGTTTACATCTAAATTTTGTAATTGAGTTGTTAAAAATTGAATCTGTTGGTTATGTTGTTCAATTAATTTATCAAGAAATTCAGTAGCTCCATCTAAATCCTTCTCCACTACTACATCTTGTGTAACAGCTAATAAAACCTTCTTTGTGTCTTTAATGGAGGCTTTCACATTTACTAATCCCCCGATTGGCACTAAAATTTCGTCATCTTCATTGATGCCCTCCTTCAAATTCTCTATAGTATTTTTAGTTTTCATGATATTACTAAGAGAAGCTTTTACAAATTCTAATTGTCCTTGAAACATATCACGCTGTTCCTTTAAATATCGAAATCTCATTAGTTGGTCTTGATATTCTTGAGAAGGTTCCATTATAGTCAAATCTTGTAAATATTTTTTTTATAATTATTCTGATAATTCTCGAATAAGATGATCTTGAGATTCTTCCAGACTTAATTCTTTTACTTCTTGAATGTTGATTTGACGTCTATATATTCCGATTGAAGTAATTTGGCTTAAAACTTTTTCGAGAGCGTCTTCTTCCCTCAAAGCTCGTACTTCTTTTCGAAATAAATACTTTTTATGATTCTTTTTATAGTGACCAATAATTCTGAAAATTTTAATCTCTGACATAATTAATTATAATCATACTTTCAAACCTATTAATATAGCATAATATTCTAAAAAATATTAAATTTTTTATTTTATCAACACTAAAAATTTAAAGAAATTTATTTTCCAAGTAAGTATGATTTACTTTATAATCCTTATAATCCCAATACACTTGTAATTCTCATCATCTCTGGACCAGTACAATCATTACCAAAAATCCCACTCTTATCATTTACAACTGCTCCTGAGCTTAAATATGGTACACCACGATTAACTGTAGAAACATCAACTTCTTTAACTTTTAAAATAGAAGATATGTATTCGATTTCTTCATCAGTTGCTAAAGGATGTACTAAACAGCCATAATTATTGGCTAAAGATATTGAACCGGGAAGGTAAAAATCTGCAAATTCATAAACTACAGTCTCAACATTTAAAATATCTTCAATCTTAGTTTTGAAATTTTCTAAGAAAGAGCTAATTATAGCACCTTTATCATTGCATAAAATCAAATTTCCAAATGCATTATCAATTGATTTTAGAATTCCAATACTATACGCGTCATTCATATATGATTTTAGTTTATTAAGCTCATCCTCTCTAATAATATGTGGTACAATTATTCCATATTTATTTGATGCTGTATATATCCCTAATAAATTAGAATTATTAATTGTAAGAGAGTAAAAAGGTTCTTCAAAAATTGTTTTAAATTTCTTAAGTAAGGGTTGTATTAAAGTCGAGGGATAAAGAATATAAGCATTATTCGCCGTTAAATATACTCCTATCAAGCTTCTTCCAAAAATTTGAGTTCTGAGAATTGACAATTGTTTCCCTTAAATTTTATATTTCTAAAAAAGAGAATATCATTTTTATAACTCTTCAGGAATCTAGAGAAATTTAAGCTAAATAGACGACTACTAGTCCGTCAATATTCTTGGTTGCTCTCACTTTTATTTTTCTTGGTGGTTTTTGAATTGATCGCTCCCAAATCTTTTCATTTACTTCTTGAGTAATAACTAAAGATTCTGGTTTAAAATGGCGCATCATATATTCTCTTAGATATCTAATAGCTTTTTTAGCTCGTTTATTTCTAGGACCTTTACGTGCTTTTGCAAGTGGGATAATATATATCCTCTCGTCTATGATTTCTTCTTTGGGGGCCTCTTCTTCCTCAATTATTTCTCGTTCTTCAATTTCCTCTTCAAAAATCTCACTTATTTCTTCTTCTTCAGAAATTTCATCTAAACTGAATTCCTCGATCTCTTCAATTTCTTCATCAGGTTCTTCAGAATCTATTAATTCTTCTTCCAAATTGTCCAAATCTATTTCTTTTTCTTTTTTCGCCATAATATTTCAATTTTATATTTAGTAGATTTAATCTCGTTTTAATCTTGTATTCCGCCATGATCTTCTCGAATATGGGCTACTTCTTACTCTACGATTTGTTCTTAATATAACCCAATTTGGAATTGATTGACTTTGTTTCATTTTTTTTGCTCTACGCATTTTTGATCCTAAAGTTTTATTACGAGCCATTTTTCTTTTTCATTTTTTAATTATTTTTTTATATTAAATTCTTTTTTTTTTCCAAAGGAAGAAATTTGCTCTAAAAGGTTTTTAAATGCCTTATCTGGTAGGGGTGTAGCACCTCTTAGTTTTCCTGTTTGAAATAGTTGAATCAATTGTATTTCTATTTGTTCAGCGAATTCAGGTTTAACCATTCGAATATTCTCTAATCTTTGTCTACCCTCTGGTGATAATATTTTTCTCATTAACTGGTATTTCTTTGCTTCAAAATCTTTTTCTTGAGCTTCTGCTATTTGTTGCTGAACTGCTTGTTGCTTTATTTCTTCCAACTTCTTTCTTCTAATTTCGTTTAATTCTTTGTCGTTACTCACTCTATATCCCTAAATAATACAAATTTTATGTTTTTTGCCTTGAAATGACATTTGCCGTTCTTTCTAATAGACTTATTCCTTCTGGAGAGACAACTCTTCCACCTTTTTCCATTTTTTCAAGTAATTTTGCATCTTCTAATTGTTGCAAAGCCAATCTTATTATTTTACCACTTCCTTTAGCAGAGTGATTGAGTCCTGGACCTTTTCGATTTCTTCCCCCGTAAAATTTTCTAAGTTTGTTTACACCAATTGGACCATATTTCTTTACCTTTCTAAGAATTGAAGCACATCTTATATACCAAAAATTCTCAGAATCTTGGGGTGCTAACTCTTTAAAAAATGCTGTTTTCCAAAATTCTGAACCTTGCGGAGGTGAAATTTCAGAATAATCTTTTAATTTTTCTGCTATTGCCTCAATAAGCATTTCTGCGTTTACTAGAAAAATCGACATGTTAATCTTTAATTCTATCCTTCTTTATTAAATATAATACGTTTTAAAAGTCAGAATAGATTAAAAATTTTTCGTATTTTCTGTGTTCTGGGACCATGAGTTATCAAAAAGAATTTAAAAAAGCTTTACTTTCACAACCACATTGCATTTTAGGCAAACATGGCGTTTCAGATGAATTTATCAGCCATGTCGCTAAGTTGTTAAAGAGATATAAAATAATAAAAGTTAAAGCATTAAAGTCTGTAGCTACTAAATCAAATATTAAAGAATTAGCCCAAAAAATTTCAAAACTAACGAACTCTTATTTAGTAGATATTAGAGGAAAAATATTTATACTTTCCTTGTATAAAATTGAAAAGTTTAATTAAAAATCCTATTTGAATAATTTAGATGCCTAAATATAATAAAAAAACGAAAAATATTATTAGAGAAATTGCAAATTCACGAATGCTTTACTTATTTCAAAAAGCTCATGATATATTTCCCAAAAATCAAACTTTAGCAAATCGATACACCTATTTAGCAAGACGTTATTCTCAAAGAGCTAAGATAAAAATACCATTTGAATGGAAAAAGCGTATATGCCATAAATGTAAAAACTTTTTATACCCTGGACGAAATTGTAGAGTTAGAATGCACTCAAACAAAGGAAATGGGTCACATGTTTCTTTAACTTGTTTTGAGTGTAATAAAACTACAAGATATTTCATTAAATTAAAAATTAATAAGAAATAATACTACTAAGTAACTAGTTTTAGGAAACCGAAAATGCCATTAATCATGGTCTTGGTCGATTGTGGATTAGAATTAATTCCAAAACACATAAGAGGTCATCCTGCTGTTAAGAAAAACTTTTCATCACATATTTATTCTTCGCAACTTTTAGATAATGCTCTGCATCACTCCGCAATGAAAAAATTAGCTAATTCAGAAAAAAGAGGTCGCCCAGATATTACTCATTTATGTTTGCTTAATGCTTTAGGATCACCTTTGAATAAGTCGGGTAATTTAAAAGTATTTATACATACTATAAATAATAGAATTTTTCAATTTAATTCAAAAATTAGAATAGCGCGAAATTATAATCGATTTAAAGGGCTAATGGCAAAACTCCTGATTGATAATAATATAGATGTTAATGGAAACCAATTAATTTCCCAATTTGAAGGAAATTTACATACATTAATTAATAAGTTTAAAAAACCAGAAATTTACCTATTTTCAAGTAAAGGTGACCTAATTAAGGATTGTAGGGATATTTTCATAGATGATCCCTCCAAAAATATTATGTGCATAATTGGTGGTTTTCAGAAGAGTAACTTTTCAGAAGAAGTATTAAAATCGTCAAAAAATGTAATTTCTATATCACATTATAAATTAGATGCATGGGTTGTTATTAGTAAGATTATTAATTTCTATGAACTTTATCATAACATAATCTAAAATTACCAAAAACAGAAAAGTTAAAAGAAATTAAACACTTTATCTAATACTAATTTTAATCAAATGAGCACCATGCGCTCGTTGTGTAGTGGCTATCATCCAGGACTTCCAATTCTGGGACCCGGGTTCAATTCCCGGCGGGCGCATATTTTATATCTTTATTTTATATTTTAATTTTGATGAAGAAGTTCGTAAAAGGATGGTTTCACGAAATTTTACTTTAACAAAATTTTTTTTAATATTTCACAATCCAAACAGTTAAATGTACAAATTTGTATGTAACTGTTGAAAAAGCGCCTAATAAATACTCTCCATTTCCATATTAGATCACTTCAATATATGTATTAAAAAGGCGTTTTTTCATTTCTTTTCATGGATTCTTCTTTTCTCATTAATCTTAAATTTTTTATTTTATTATTGACCAATACTGAAATAGCAATCATAATAATGGTCAAATATATTTATAAAGAGTTCAAATCAGTTTTAAATAAGTTAAAATATCCAGATTCATGGTTTTGGTCGCGATATACTTTAAATACTTATTCTGGATGTGCTCACGCTTGTATTTACTGCGATGCACGAAGTCAGAGATATTACTTAGAAGATTTTGAAAATGAAGTGATCATTAAAACCAATTTTGATAAGCAATTAGATAAAAGATTAAAAAGAGCACGTTCTTTATTACCTGATGTGATTGCTCCAGGTGGTGTTAATGATGCTTATCAACCAATTGAAAAGAATATTGAACACACCAGAAAAGTCTTTCAAGTCATTGCTAAATATAAATTTCCTATTAATATTGCTACTAAATCAAAATTAGTGACTCGAGACATTGATATTCTTAAAAAATTAGGTTCTGATACTTGGTGCACTGTAGGATTCTCAATATCAACTATAAATGAAGATTTAGCAAAATTCTTAGAGCCGCACTCATCGAGTCCTTCTGAAAGGCTTGAGGCTCTAAAATTTATAAAAGATGAAGCTTCAAATATTCAAGTTGGAACATATTTTATTCCAATTATTCCATATTTAACTGATAATGACGAAAATTTAGAGGATGTCATTAAAAAATCTAAGGAAGCTGGAGCTGATTTTGTTTTATTTTCTCCAGGGTTAACTTTACGAGACTCACAAGCACATTATTTCATTAATAAATTGAAAAAAAGTAAATATGCTCATGTAGTAAAATCTCTCTTGAGTTTATATAAGGGAGATATGCATCCACCAGCTAGTTATTGTAAAAATATCAATGAAAAAGCTTGGAAATTATGCCAAAAATATAAAATTAACGTCCGAGTAAAGCGTTGGATACCCTCAGATTACCGTAAATGGAATTATAAAATATCAGAATTGCTTTTAAACAAAGAGTATATGGATACATTAAACACTGGAAAATCAAACAGAACGATGATGTGGGCAGGTTTGCATCTTAATAATCTTGAAGAATCGATTTTAGAAGTCTTTAAAAGAGGAGAATTACATAATTTAAAAAATTTTAATTCAAAAGTAATAGATTTCATCGAACCTTATTTGGAAAAAAATAAAGAACTAAAACAAAAAAAAGGGTTAGAAAAATTTCTATGATAAAAAAAATAACTCTGGAAATAATTGAAGAATTGTTAAAAACTGATCCTAAATTAACTTCTAAACAAAAAGTTTGGAAAAATAAAATTCTTAATTCGAGTAATCCAAATTTTGTTGGATATGGGCATAAAATTTCTGATATAGAAAAAATAACAAAGGTGATCTACAATAAAAATCAATGTAGCTACGCAGATTCTCTTGAAATTTTTAGAACTCTTGTTAAATCCAATGTTCATGAAGAAAAATTTGCTGCTCTCTTTTTTCTGAACTGTTTAAAAATTCATTTCAATAAAGCAATAGTAGATCTCTTTGAAGATGCCTTTTCTAAATACTGTGATACTTGGGCTTTTTGTGATACCAGTTGTATTAGAGTCCTCGGACCTTTCCTCGGAAAAAAGAATAATCAAATATTAGCTGATATGACAATTGATAAATGGTCTAATTCTGAATATATATGGGTTAGACGAGCCTCATTAGTAATTTTACTTAAGATAATAATGATACGAAAAGAGTATAAAGAGGAATATGTTTATAATTTTGTTGAGAAAATGCTTAAATACCATGAGGATTATATTCAGAAAGGAATTGGATGGCTCTTAAAAACCTGTTCAAGATATAATCCAGATTCAATTTTCAAATATTTATTGATTAATAAAGAAAATTTAACTCGTTTAATATTTAGGTATGCAAGTGAAAAATTGTCAAAAGAAAAGAGGGAACTTCTTTTTGGTTAATAAATTTTAACACTTATAGATTTCTGGCAAAAAGATTATAAATTAAACATCGTTTAATAAAAACGAACTTCTATAATATCTCGTGATATATTAATGAGATCAAAACTTAATTTTGGTAAAAAAAAGATAATAACATTTGTAATCTTGTTTTCTTTCTCAGCTATAATAGGCATTAATTTCAATATTTTTCAAAAAAATAGTGATAAAAGCTCGCAACTTTATGATAATCAATATTATTTTAATCAAAATTTAGAGATCTCAAAAATATCAGGAAAAATTCATATAGTTAATAATTGGACTGACGCTAAGGCTGATGGAATATGTACAGGGAATGGTACGTATTCCGATCCATATGTTATAGAGGATTTTGTAATCAACGGTGATGGTTCAGGTAGTTGTATATGGATTGAGAATTCAGAGGTTCATTTTAAGATTGAAAATTGCACTATTTTTAATTCGGGTAACAATTGGGATGATTCAGGAATTCGCTTATCCTATGTTCTTAATTCTCAAATAATTAATAACACCTGTTTAAATAATTTTTATGGTATATATTTAACTGCTAGCTCTAATAATACTATTACTGAAAATACCGCAAATTATAACAGGGACGGGATATATTTGAAAGGTGGCGCTTTTAATAACATTTCAAGAAATAAAGCTAACCATAATGTTTACTTCGGTATTACATCATATGCTAATCAATATAATACAATTATAGAAAATTTAGTATCCAATAGCCTTTATGGAATAGAATTGGAGCAGAGTTTTAATAATACAATTTCATCAAATATTTTGAAGAAAAATGATGAGATAGGTTTGCAGTTATATTCAGGGTTTAATAATACCATCTATAATAATAATATTTCAGATAGTGATATTGGGATCTATGTTTATTTTGGTGAAAATAATACAATTTCCGATAATTCAGTAAAGAACAATTATTATGGAATTCTTCTAAGCAATTGTCACTATAATAATATTTCGAGTAATAAAGCAAACGATAATATTGTTGGACTATATTTATATGAAAGTGAGAACACCTTTGTTTCAGGCAATCTTATAAATAAATGTGGAATTGCTTTATCAGGCTCGTTCGAATCACTAAGATCCCATAGCATTGATACCACAAATTTAGTCAATGGTAAACCCTTATATTATTATGTTAATAGACTGAATTTAGGCTCAAGTGATTTAATTAATGCTGGACAAGTGATATTCGTTAATTGTAATGATTCAAAAATATCAGACTTAAGTATTTCTAACGCTTCTCTTGGAATTTCATTATATTATTGTAATTATATTAATATTTCGAGAAATGAGATAAGCTATAATAGAATTAATGGATTCAGTTTAAAATATTGTCATAATAGTAGTATTTCAAGAAATAATGTGAGCGATAACGCAAATGGTGTTTATTTAGATAATAGTGATTTTAACTCTATTTTTGAGAACAATGTATTTAGTAATAATAAAGGAATACATTTGTTAAATAGTACTGATAACAGAGTTTCGGGAAATATAATATCTAATGATAATGTTCATGGGATATATTTAGATGGTAGTAGTTTTAATTCTGTTTTGGATAATAACATTTATGAAAATTATATTGGAATTTATTTAGGTTCTTATAGTAATTATAATACTGTTTCGGGAAATAACGCAAATAATAATTTTTGGGGGATACATTTAGAAGTTAGTGATTATAACAATATTTTGGGAAATACTGCTAATAGTAATACCGAATCTGGGATTTATATTCTTTTGAGTTTTGAGAATATTATCTCAGAAAATATCGCTAATGATAACAATGAATCAGGTATATTAATATTTACCAGCGATTATAACACTATTTCGAGAAACACTGCAAATAATAACATTAAGGGGATATATTTATATTTCAGTGATTATAATAGAATTCTTGGAAATACCTTAATAGGAAATAATGAATGTATAGTAGAAGATGATTGTCAAGAAAATGTATTTAAAAATAACGGTTCTTGTTCCTATGGTATTGTAATTTCGGATATTTCAATGTATATTCTTTTTGGATCACTTGGTATTATCTCTGCTGTGATTCTTATCATAAGTGTATTAGTAAAAAAATCTTCACGAAAAAATGCTTAGAACTACAACCCCTCATTTAATCTCTTATATTCATTGTACTTGCAACTATAACTTTTATCTCAACCATCATAAAGATTATGTTAATTATTTCAAAAAAGTTAAAAACCTAAATTCAGAAAATAAAACATCCTTTTGAAAAAAATTTATATGATATTTTTTCCTTTTTAAATTACGAATTTTGATATTTTGAAAACTTAAAAGTTTTATAAAGTAAAAATTCTCATTTCTGCCAAGGTGGCGTAGCCCGGAGTGCATTAGAGTATTCCCGATGACGGGTAGGAACGCACTAGACTGAAGATCTAGGTATCGAGAGTTCAAAAAAAAGGCTCTTTTCGAGCTTTATTGGATCTCTCTCCCTTGGCAAATATAAATCTCTTTGTTCTCTTAGAATTTATTGATTAGTAATTAGAGGTTTTTAAATTACTATTACTCCTTCATATAATCGGTTTTATTTGTTATTCTTTTTTAAAATTATAATTTCCATAACATTCTGATAAAGATTTAAAAAAGATTCTTAATTAAGATGTTTAGATTTAAATGAAATACAATTTTGATAGAATAATTGATCGCTCTCAAACTAATTCAGTTAAATGGAATAAACATTTTCTTAAAGAAAAATTTGGAACGGATGATGTTTTACCACTTTGGGTTGCTGATATGGATTTCCAATGTCCCAAACCAATGATTGATGCTTTAAAAAAGAGAGTCGATGAAGAGATTTTTGGATATTGCTGGCATAAAACTCCTATATATTTAGATGCTGTTTCAAATTGGATGAAACGAAGACATGGTTGGGAAATCGATAGTGAGTGGATAATACTAAGTCCTGGGATTGTTCCAGCTATCTATATGCTCGTTCAAACTTTCACTAATGTGGGAGAGAAAATTATCATCCAACCACCAGTCTATTATCCATTTTTTAGTGCTGTAGAAAATAATGGATGTAATCTATCATTAAATCAATTAAAGTATGAGAATAAGAGATATACTTTTGATTTTGCTGATTTTGAAGCGAAAGCTAAGGATCCATTGACGAAAATGTTTATTCTTTGTAGTCCTCATAACCCTGTAGGGCGTGTATGGACTGAGAAAGAACTTAAAACACTTGGAGATATCTGTTTAGAAAATGATATTTTAATAATTTCAGATGAAATTCATCATGATTTAATTCTTTCGGGATATAAACATACTCTATTTTCTACAATATCAGAAGAATTTGAGAAAAACACGATCATGTGTACTGCTCCAAGTAAAACTTTCAATATTGCTGGCTTAAAAACATCTAATATAATAATACCAGATGAAAAGCTAAGAGAATCATTTTTAAATACAATTTCCAAGAGAAATAGCGTGATGAGCCCTAATGTATTTGGTATTGTTGCATTAATGGCAGCATATAATGAAGGAGAAGAGTGGTTGGATCAAGTAATGAAATATATTGAAGCTAACTTTCAATTTTTGAAGGATTTTATTAATGAATACCTCCCTGACGTTGATTTTATTGATCCAGAAGGAACTTATCTCGCTTGGCTAGATTGTAATAAATTGGGAATGGATGACGAAACACTTAGTAAATTCATGTTAAAAAAAGCAAAAGTTGCTTTAGATGATGGTAAAATATTTGGTCCAGGGGGAGAAGGATTTGAAAGAATAAATGTCGGATGTCCACAATCGATATTAGAAGAATGTATGAATCGAATTGTTAGTGCTTTAAAAGAAGAATCCATCTGATTTTTATAGTCTTTATTAGAATTATTTCTAATATATTAATGGAGTTTGATTCCTTCGTGAATCATGATTGATTAAATCTCTAAATTCTTCATTATTATCATCAATAAATTCCCAGAATTCATTATAAATTTCCTTAATAGTCATTTTTCTTTTCTGGGATTTGATCATGTAATTTTTTCGGGACTTTTTTTCATTATTTTTAGAAATCTTAGGTTTGTATTCAAGATAATTGCCTTCTAGAATTAGATTTTCAAAAATTTTATCTTCTTTTTTGGAATTCTCCGAGTTGGAATTCTTTTCTTGAGATGATTTATTCTCAAATTCAAAATCGACTCTTTGATATCCCCGTACTTGGAATTGTTTATCTACAAATGCTTGGAATTGATGATCACATACTAATCCTCTTGCAATTGACATTGTAGTTAATTGTTTTGCTTCAGCAATGACAGAATTAGGAACGTCTAATAATTTTTTTGATTTACAAACTGGACAAATAAACTCGACTTTAGAGGAATCGAGTGAAAAATTGGTCTTAATTTCTGTAACTGCCATTATAACACCTTCTTGAGATCATCTAAATTTAGTAATAAAAACCCCATTTATTTGTTAGAAATTGGATAAATATTTAAAAAAAGAGAGATAAGGCATTCAGTAATTTATTAATACACCATTTAAGCATTATCTGGATCAAATTTTATATTCATATTAGTTTCATCTAGTTCAAAACCTATCTCTAGATTTGTTATAAACTCACTCTCTACTTTGAAAATGTGTTCACCTTCAGTGAATTTCTCTAAGGTGTCTTTTTCTATTTTGATTAAAATGCTAATACTATCCCCTAAGTTAATAGTTCTCCCACTAAGTTTACCCTCTAAAATATCATTTATATTAAATGACTTTCCTCTATGATAAATTCTTAAACGGTTCGTAATATTATCTAAATTAACACTTTCCTTAGTAAAATCTAATGGTGCATCATCTAGGAGGAATTTACCATATTGTGATACATCAAAATTATTTGAATCAAATTCTTTTAAACTGAAATCTCCTATCTCAATTTCTTCAGGAATAACAAATGGTAAAATTAAATTCAGAACTTTTATTTGGAGAGAATCTGCTCTTCCATTACCAGTCGTATCTACAGTAAAAACACTTTCATTTGGGGGAAAAAGTTTTCTTAAGAGTACTTTAAAAGCTGATAAATCATATGGTATAAGCTGTCAACCCATAATTTATTCATAAATTCTTTATAAATTTAAATATTGAAAATATTAATATTTTTCTACTTCAGAAATCTTTACGGGACGATTTTCTTCATATGATTTCTGAGCAATTAATGCTATTAGAACATTTTGCAATCCATCTTCCCCGTTTGGCTTAGGTTCTATATCTTTACGTAAACAATCAAAAAAATATTTCAATTCAATTAAATAAGAATCCATATACCGATCCATGAAAAAATATGGAATCTTATCAGTATTAGTACAATCAGCGGTGTAAATACTAACGGTGTTTGTTGCCTCATTATCAGCTATAACACATCCTTTTGAACCAAATACTTCTACACGTTGATCATACCCATAAACGGCCTGACGAGTATTATCAATTATACCAAGAGCTCCATTTTCAAATTTTAAAACAACTACAGCAGTATCTATGTCTCCTGCTTTTCCTATTTCAGGATCAATAAGTACTGCCCCTGTTGCATAGACTTCCTTGATTTCACTCCCAACCTGAAATCTTGCCATATCCCAATCATGGATGGTCATATCAAAAAAAATTCCTCCTGAACCCTTTATATAAGCTATTGATGGAGGAGCAGGATCTCGAGAAGTAATTTTAACAATTTGAGGTTCACCGATTTGACCAGAAGAAACTGATTCATAGCATCTCATGAAATTACGATCAAAACGTCTATTAAAACCAATCATGAGTTTTATACCCATCTCTTTTACTACTACTAATGTCTCTTTTATTCGTTTTATATCTGTATCAATAGGTTTTTCACAGAAAACATGTTTACCCGCTTTAGCAGCCTCTTGAATATATTTTGTATGAGTGTCTGTAGAAGAACAAATCACAACAACATCAATATCAGGATCATTAATGATTTCATATGCGTCTGAAGTGAGTTTAGGTACCCTTTTTTCTAATGCCCATCGATTTAATTCGTCAGTGATATTAATATCAGCCACTATTTTCAAATTAATATCGGGGATTTTTCGTAATAGATTTTCAATATGTATTTTACCAATTCTACCCGCCCCGATTATTCCAACAGTAAAAGTTTTTCCCAAAATATATCACTTAAAAACTTAAAATATATATATTCTAGAATTTTTAAAGGATATTCTAACTTTAAAATTTCTGATAAAGAATTATAGATTTATATTTATTTAAGTCTAAATTGATTTAATTAATTAAAATTTTATTATCAAAAAAATAAAAGTGTTAGCTTAATGAGTGAAACGAATATAAAGGTTTATAGATACCGTTGGGTTGTTCTATTATTCTTTATGTTAGAAAATATCACATTACAGATTTTATGGATAAGTTTTGCACCTGTGAGAAGTCTTGCTGTAACATTTTATGGAGTTGATAATCTTTCAATTGATTTATTGGCAATGAGTTTTATGATAGTATATATTCCAATTACTTTCCTTTCGACTTGGATTATTGATAAATATGGATTTAAAATCGGTGCTGAAATAGGAGCAATAATAGCAGGTATTTTTGGAATATTAAGATTTGTTGCTTTCGATGATTATTTACTAGTTTTATTATTTCAAATAGGAATCGGAGTAGGGCAGCCCTTTATTCTCAATGCAGTCACAAAATTGTCTGCAAATTGGTTCCCTTATAACGAAAGAACAACTTCTACAGGACTCGCTTTAATTTCTCAATTCTTAGGAATTGCTTTAGGTTTGTTTATTACACCATTTTTGGTTATAGGAAATAATCTCATTCCAATGTTACTTATTTATGGAATTGTATCTTTGATAACGGGAGTAATTTTTGTAGTATTTGTTAAGGATAAACCCCTTACACCCCCAACAAACGAAACAACAGAAAAAAAAGTCTTAGTGACCCAAGGTTTGAAGAATCTATTTGCAAATAAATCTTTCATCATTCTGTTTATTCTATTTTTCTTAGGCTTGGGAATATTTAATACAATAACAACTTATATTGACGGAATTGTAAACCCAAGAGTATCTGATCCAAATTTTCCGGGAATAATGGGTGCTCTAATGTTAGTTGGTGGAATTGTTGGATGTATAATTATGTCTACTCTATCAGACAAATATAAAAGACGTAAAATTTTGCTAATAATCTCTCTTTTAATAGCAACAACTTCTTTATTCATGATTACGTTCACAATAGATGCTATAATGCTAAGTATTCTTGGATTTCTCTTAGGTTTCGGAATACTTTCAGCAGGTCCAGTTGGGTTAGAATATGCTGTTGATTTGACAAAACCCGTTCCAGAAGCAAGCTCGAATGGAATGTTAATGATGATTGGCCAAGTTGGTGGTATTTTATTAATCCTAAGTTTAGAAAGGGTTACAATAAATAATGATTATTGGCCTGCCTTATTAATCCAAGCAATATTACTCGTTGTAGCTTTAATATTAAGCTTCTTCTTAAAAGAGACTAGAAACAAATAAATTAATTTCCTTATTTTTTATTTTTTTTTCAAAAAATTACATAATTAGTAAAATCTTGAAATTTTTATGTTTGAAATCTACAATAAAAGATCCTCCAAAGTATTTCTTTTTTTTTTTAGAAGACGAGTCTATTCATATCACTACATTTGAAAATAAAAAAAAATAATGAACATTTGTTATATTTGCGCTCCACAATATGAACAGTATTGCGCAGAGTCTTTTGTTATAGGGGTTCCACAATTAGAACAGAATTTAGATCGTTCTTCTGTAACTACTTCTTCCTCTGGTATTGAAAAATGCTTAATCTGTCCAGTTGTTGTATTAAATTTTCCTATTAACTTTCCTGATGCTTTCAGGTCTAATATTATAGCATGAATATCTTTTCTTGAAATACCTGTAATTCTGCTAATGTCTTCTATGGAGGCTTCTGGGTTCTCTTTAAATTCTGCTAGAACAACATTTCTTAATTTACTTCTATTGGTTAACGCATATACTTGGCTTACAAGTATGGCTATTCCAATACCTGTTGATATGAATCCCCACCATGACCAAGCATCCCATGGAATAAATGATGTAATCCCCCAATAGAGAAACGCACCAGCGATAATCAGGGCACAAATCGAAAAACCTTCAGAGTATTGATTTCTTTCATATTTCACTTTAATTCACTACTATTTTTTTTAGTTAAAAATCTTGATTTGAATATTGGGTATTAGATTGGAAATTTTATAAATATTTAGATTGTTTTTTATGTGATTGATATCAATAAGGCTTTAGTAACAAAACAAAAAGGACAAATTATAAATCTTAATTAATTTGTCTTAACACAATTATTTATAACATCAAAAATCTTAGAAAAATCTAATTGGTCATCTAATAAAGTTATAATAATTTTACCCATAAATTTAATTGAAAATATATAATAATTACTTGCATGAATTAAATTAAAATCAGGGCTATGAACTCCTATATCCGAGGCGATTTCTTCGGCTAATTCATATAACTGCGACATATTTAATCCTATTGACGTTTTATTAAATTCTTGGCTAATATACGATTTAATTACAGCCCCATTCTCAGAAGTAATTATGACAAAATATAATCCTGATTCTCCAAATTCTTTGATTAAAGAATCAAGAACTAAATCGACTTCTAGAGTTGCACTCATTGTGATATAATTTAATGGTTTGCTTATTTATAATTTTAGGTAAAATATAATATTTCTATTCAAAATCTTACAGTTATTACTAATTACTAAAAGAAATGGTTTTAAACAACGATTTTAGATACTATTTATATCTCAAAATATTGATCAATAACGTTTTCAAATTCATGGAACGGGCTTAAATCACCTTTAAATCCTATTACATGAGAATTGTAATATGTATCTAAGAACTCTTCTACAATTAATTGCATATATCTTTTGATATTTTCGGATCTTTTATCTTTATCAATAATATATGCAAAAATAACATCTTTCTTAGTTTTCAAGAATAAATGACAGCCCCCAAGATTTACATCCTCAAGTTTTAATCCATATTCTTCTCCCGCAATAAAATCTTGAGCATAAATCAATATCGCTGAAATAAAACCAGCGATTTGAAAATTGTTATTTGCCATGTTAGGTCTATCTTTATTCACTTTTGAAAAATATAAAAATCCTGCCTTATCTATAATAAAAATACCAATTAATCCCTTCGCTTTAGGTATAGTGATTTTATTATTACATATTTTTTTTAGCTCTATTTCCAATGGGTCAGAACATATACTATGATAAATTCCTTTTGATAAATAATATAGTTCAGTATAGTTCATTAGATTTTCTGATTTATCAATATACATAAGAATTAACCTGTTATCCTGCTTCCTTTCGAAGAAGTTGATATACACAGTAAGAGATCCTATATTATCTTTTATATATCCCTGTCTTTTAGTAAGTATCTTATTTTTATATAAATCAATAATTTTCTTTGTCAGTGTGATACCAATTCCCTTTTGATAAATAATCTCAACTCTTCCCCCTATATTTAACTCTGAGATAGTAAATCCTCGTAGTTGGAAATCTTGAGAGGATTCCTCTAAATTTTCGTAGTTATCATTTATAGTAATCATTGATTTACAATTATTTTTTTGTGCTTATTTTTCCTTTTGTGTTAATAAATTAATCATGATTAAGATATTTAAATCTTTTTGGATTAAAAAACATTAAAATAATCTAGATTTTTGACAACAAAAAATGAATTCAAATTTTATATGTTTTAAATATTGGGTAAGATAAAAAATACTCTTCAATTAATAGTTAATTTAAATAATTTTGTACAATATCAAAATCCGATAAATTAAATGGTTTTAAAATTACACCTGCGGCACTAGTTTCTTTAATCTTTTGTTCTATTTCACTATTAGGTATTGCAGTTAAGAAAAATACTGGAATCTCCTTCAATTTTTTATCTGCCTTTATTCTTTTCAAGATTTCATAACCATTAATATCAGGTAAGATTATATCTAATAGAATTATTTTAGGAACGTTCTTTTTCAATTCTTTAAGGCCTTTAAAACCGCTTAATACACCTTTAGAAGAAAGTTCTAATGATTCAAAATAACTTGTTAACAAATTAACTGTTTCAACATCATCCTCTATTAATAGTATATCATAACTTACTTCCTCATCCCCTTCCTTAGGATTTATAACGGAATAGTATAGGATTTGCATTTATAAACATGATATAAAATGAATGAACAAATAATAAAAAAAAAAAAAGATATAACATATCATTTCAATTTATTTTACTTTTCATCAATAGTTAATGAGTTTTTTAATTCCTCTGCTAACGTCCCCAACTTATGAGCTGTAGATGTTACCTC
>JAEOTV010000117.1 GCA_016839635.1 Promethearchaeota archaeon
CCATTTGCTATAGCAATATTAGGTGCTGCTAAGCTAATTCTGTCCATTCCTGTAACTAACTTTTCATCATAAACTTTTTGCGAGATAACATCACTATATAAAGCTTTACCTTTCCAAAAAGGAATTATCTCTAATAATTCGTTAATTTCATTTTCTCCTATAAAAAAAGGCTGTAATTTCCTCTTTTCATATTTTTTAATATTCCTACGGTTTTCCAATGTTCTATCATATGAGTAGAGATCAAGATTAATTTTTTCCCCCAAATTTTTACTCGTTTCATTTCCAACTAGTAACTCATCATCTCTGATGAAAATTGTCATATTTTTTAAAGTATGTGCAACTGCCTTAGCTCTTTTAATAATTTCTGGTTCACTGGGGTATTTTTTATAAATCTCAGTAAAAAATTTCATCCGTTCGATGCATAATTCATACTTGCTTGAAAGTAAATTCTGTTTTAACTTTAGAGTTCTTCTGGATGAACTATTAGTTATTGAAATCATTATTAGATCTTGAAGTTTGAATAATAGGTTTAGTATATTTATATAATCATTAAATATTAAATTACTTTTTATGGATTTTTAAGTTAGTTAATCTTATGTAGGATATCTAGATATGATAATTATAATATATTTGAGGTTTGAAAATTGAATTTTGAAACAATAAAATTTGAATTGAAAGAAAATGGTATTGGAATTTTAACTCTCAATCGTCCAGATAAATTGAATGCTTTAAACTTTCAAATGATTGAAGATTTACATTCAATTCTAGATAAGTTAATGGTTAATTTGGATTGTCGGGTTCTTATTCTAAAAGCTGCCGGAAGAGGTTTTTGTGCAGGATTAGATCTAAAAGAATCTACAGTGCTACAATCCAAAAAAAAGCCAGAGGAATTAAAAGAGAAATTTTTCTTCATGAGAGCTCCAGATAAAGACACCATCAAAGCTAAAATCTACGCACAAGCAAGAGCTAGCCAAATAATTGTTAAAATGAGAAAAATTAGTCAACCTATAATTGCTGTTATACAGGGAGCTGCTACGGGAGCAGGTTTTACTTTAGCCTTAGCAGCAGATATAAGAATTGCTGGGGAAAAAGCAAAATTAGCAAATTCATTTATTAATATTGGTTTTTCTGGTTCTGATTTAGCAAGTAGTTATCACTTACCACGTCTTATTGGAATGTCTCGAGCAGCAGAAATATTATATACAGGCCGTTTTATAGATGCTAAGGAAGCTGAGAAGATTGGACTCATTTTAAAAGTTGTAGAAGGCGATGAGAATAAATTATTTGAATCCGCGATTGAAATTGCTGAAAATCTACTCTCGAAAAGTCCACTAGGGCTACGAATGACCAAAGAAGCGATTAATATTTCACTTGATTCACCTAGCTTAGATACGATTATGCAAATAGAAAATCGCTCACAGATGTTATGTTCGACATCAACAGATCTTCTAGAAGGAATTAATGCATTCTTTGAGAAAAGAAAACCAAAATACCCAAAATCATGAATAAATGAAAAATATGTGAAAAGATATGGATTTTAAAACCATTAAATTTGAATTGCGAGAGAATGGAATAGGAATTTTAACATTAAACAGACCTGAAAAATTAAACGCAATTTCATTTCAAATGGAAGAAGAACTACATCAAGTTTTGGACAATCTGATCGTAAATCTGGAGTGCCGAGTATTAATACTTTTAGGAAAAGGAAGAGCATTTTCAGCGGGAACAGATTTACAAGAAGGATTAATCTTAAATTCAAAGAAAAATCCTGAAGGATACGAAAAATTTTATTTCTTGAATACATCAGAGCCAATAAAGAGAAAAATGTATCACCAATGGCGTATAACTCAAATTATCATGAAAATGAGGAAAATTCCTCAACCGATTATAGCTGCTGTTCATGGAGCCGTTGCGGGGGGAGGATTTGGATTTGCTATGGCTTCTGATATTAGAATCGCTAGTAGTGATGTTAATTTTATTAATGCTTCTATTAATATTGGTTTAACTGGTGCAGATATGGGAAGTAGCTACTTCCTTCCTCGCCTAATTAATCTTTCCCGAGCAGCTGAGATAATCTACAGCGGGAGAAGTGTCTCTGGAAAAGAAGCTGAGGACATGGGATTTATCTTAAAAATTGTTGAGAAAAAAAATCTATTGAATGAAGCTTTAAAATTAGCTGGAGAGTTTTTAAGTAAAAGCCCTTTAGGTTTGCGTATGACAAAAGAAGCCCTTAATTTATCGCTCGATTCTCCAAGTTTAAACAACATGCTACAATTTGAAAATAGTTCCATTGTGTTAAGTTTCTCTTCTAAAGATGTAAATGAGGCTGCGAATGCTTTCTTTGGAAAAAGAGAGCCAAAATATCCATTAAGATAATAATCTGAAAGTACATTAATTGTTATTAAAGGATTCTAAAGAATACTTTCATATAGAAAATAACGAAAGGTAACATAATTAGTAAAAACATAGAGAAGCTATTCTTGTAGAATTTTGATAAAAATATGACTAACTTCCAAATATAAAAGATTATCACACCGGTTAATAAAATAAATAAAATATGAGAAAATAACCCACCTAATATGGGAAATGGTGACACAGGTACAAAGGCTAAAAATATTAACAGAGAAACAGGTCTGATAATTAAGAGAATCATTGGATGTCTTCCTTTCATTTCTCTTAAATACATATAATCCATAATTCCAGAACCTAACCCTATAAGGACATAAGGTATTGAATCGATTCTGAACAGTGGAATTGTAAAATCTAAAGTTAATGAGGTTACCAAATTATAAAATAAAATAAAATATATAGTGGGAATTATAACAATAGAGAGAGAGTATATTGAGCTAAATAACCTATCTTTAACCCAACTATTTAATTCTGCTTTCCAATTAGAATGTAATTCACTGGGGAAGAATAACATTATTATAATTGTCAAAATTGGGTAAAAAATGAAATAACCATATAGCAAGGACCTATTAAAGATTGAAAAAATCATACCTGATATCAATGCCGCACCCAAATAACCAGAAGTGCGATAAATCAGCATTTTTTCATACTTTTTTTTTCCTTCTCGTGATTCATCGATATCCTTTTTAATGGGGAGATTATTCCAATATGGTAAAATCTTAGTTTTTACAACATATATACTTAAACCTATAAATAAGATTATGGCGGATGTAATAATTAAACTCTCTGAAATATTATTTTCAGGAAAATTAAAATCATATAACGTAATAGAATTGATTTCATTATCTAGATCGGAGATATTAATAGAAGGATTGATATAAAAATGTTCGAACCAAGCAATACCATATTTTAGGGAAGTTAAATCTTCTTCATTTCCAGAATGAGTTAATCCAGTTCTATTTATTAAAAATACATCATCTCTATTAGTTCCATTTAAATGGTTATAGAAATCATGAGTAACTTTTGGGTAAATTATGATGTCTGATAATCCTTGTATTAACAACAGGTTTTTTGTATTAGTTTCATTAGCTATGTCAAAAGCATCTTGGATATCCTCGATATTGGTAACTTGGGTAGTAGTTCCTATTAAATCTTGAAAAGGAACTTTCTCAGTTAGACTTTCTAATGAAGTTAAGGGATGATAAAGAACTACAGCATTAATTCTATCTTCTATTGCTTGTAGAATAGCACCTATCCCACCCCCATAAGAGTAACCTAATATACCTAGATGAGTAGTATTAGCATAAGCGTAATTATTTTCGATAAAATCAATAACGTGAACCATATCATCTGGTTCTTTGTTTAGAAAGCTACTGGGGCTTCCTGATTCACCATGACCTCGTTGTTCCACAGAAATCACAGCAAATCCTAAGTTGACATATTGATATACTATACTTAATTTATGTTCTTTTCTTCCATTAATGCCATGAAGTAATAATATCGTTGGAATTGAATTTGTAGTATTCTCTCTAAGATCTTTATCAACATAAATCAAGCCTTTTATTGGTATTCCATCTCTCATTTCTACTGAAAATGATTCTAAATCTATGTTTTCATTGTCAAAGAAAGAGATTTTTTGAGCACTTAAAATAAATGCAGACGAGAAAGAGATTATTGTTAAAATTATACTAGAACATATAAGAGTAATTCCTAGATACTTATACAATATTTCCTTCTCGATTCTGTTCAGTAATTTCATTTATAATATAAACACAGTTGGAGTATTATAAAAACCAATTCCTTATTGGTTATTAACCAAGTTTTTAATACCATAAATAAATAATTAAACATATACTTGATTTGAAGAATGAGAAATTTAAAATGGAAACTTGTGCTGAATGTGAAAAAGGAGCGGTTTCCAACTGTGCTATATGTGGAAAGCCATTATGTCAAGATCATATAACCCATGGCTTTTCCAAGAGAACAAATGCTCCTGCTGCAAATTGTGCAAATTGTCAACAGAAATTTCCAAGAAAAGTACGAAAATATAGTCTATTAATGATACCTGTGCTTATAGTTGTGTCTATCCTTTTAATAATCTATTTAAGTACAATCATCCCTTTTGGTTTTTAATATATTTTTTTAATTAGATTCGATTTTTATATTATTTATGGTGAAAATAAAATGGAAGCAAAAAAAGTATCAGAATCACAAATTGAAATAGCACAAGTAATGTACCCAGAACATGCAAATCCTGCTGGCAACGTTCACGGAGGTCATATTCTTAAGCTCGTAGATCAGGCTGCAGCGATAGCTGGAGCAAGACATACGCATTGCAATGTAGTAACTGCTTCGGTAGATAGAATGGATTTTATATCTCCAGTTTTTGTTGGAAATGTAGCATTCGCAAAAGCTTCAATTAACTATACTGGAAAGACATCAATGGAAATAGGTGTTAGAATAGAAGCAGAATGTTTAAGAACGGGGTCTCATACGCATGTTGGGTCAGCATATCTTACTTTTGTTGCTCTTGATGACAATGATAAACCAACTGAAATTCCTCAAATTATTCCAGAGACAGAAGAAGAAAAGCGACGTTATGAGGGTGCTAAAAAAAGGAGAGAATTAAGATTGAAGCAATCAAAAAAACATAGAGATGTAACACAACCATGCATAGTAAGAACTAAAAGATTAAAGTAAGTTCAATTGGATATTGTTTTAAAAAGGGCTAAGAAACATCATATAAAAAACTATATTTTTTATAAAATTGAAATAATAATTATTTATATTCATAAAGGGAGTAATTATGGAAGAAGTTAAAAAAAAACCGAAATTAAAACGTAGAGTATCATTATTTGCACTTACTATATATGGAGTAGGGAATATTTTAGGTGCTGGTATCTATGGATTGATAGGATCAGTCGTAGGGATAACTGGTAACCTTTCTTGGCTTTCTTTTGTATTAGCTTCTATAACTGGGGCATTTACAGGATTATCATATGCCGAACTTTCTGCAATGTACCCTAAAAGTGCTGCGGAGTTTGTTTATACAGAAGAAGCATTTAAAAAACGTATTCTATCATTTAGTTTAGGTTGGATTATCATTTTTTCAGGTATTTTATCTGCTTCTACGGTATCATTGGTTTTTGGTAGTTATCTTTCTGACTTATTCGGTGTTAGTTCGATATTTCTAAATATTTTGTTTGCAATTATTCTTGTATTAATACTGAGTCTAGTAAATTTAATTGGCATTAAAACATCCACACGAACCAATATAATATTTACTCTTATCGAAGCTTCAGGTTTAATTATAATTATTATATTAGGTTTTTTTGGAGCTCAAGAACCTAATTATTTTGCTCTTCCCTCAGGATCTTCATTCCTAGTGGTATTTTCTGCAGTTGCACTGGTATTTTTTGCTTATATTGGATTTGAAGATATCGCTAATATTGCTGAAGAAGTGAAAGTACCTCATAAAAATCTTCCTAAAGCTATTATATACTCAATTATTATTACTACAATCCTTTACTGTTTTGTAGCAATCTCAATAGTCAATATTTTAGATTATTCCACAATTGCTGCTTCCGAGGCTCCTTTAAGGGATATTGCTGAGACAATTCTGGGGCCATTTGGAGGAATCCTTTTGTCTTTTATTGCTTTATTTGCTACAGCTAATACAGTTCTCATTATGTTAATTGTTACCTCTCGTATGATGTACGGTATGGCAAGAGATAAAGCTCTTCCAAAAAGCTTGAAAAAGATATCCTCTAAATACAGAACACCTATAATCTCTGTTCTATTAACAATGTGCTTCACAATTGTGCCAATCTTCTTCGGTGATATATCAATAGTTGCACATGCTACAGTTTTTGGAGTGCTTATAAACTTCTTCTTAGTTAATATAAGCTTGATTGCTTTGCGTAAGAGTAAACCTGACCAAGAAAGACCTTTTAAATTAAAACCAAGTTTTAGAGGATATCCTATAATTGCTATATTAGGTTCCATAATTTGTATTGCCTTATTATTCACTTTTAGTTGGTTAACTGTTCTTATTCAGGTAATAATTATCCTAGTTGGAATCGTGTTCTTCTATGCGATGAAATCAAAAATAGAAACAAAAACTATAACAAAGTGATTAGTACTTTGTTATAATTCATTAATGCTACAATATCCCACAATTTCATCCCGTAAAAATATTTCAAAAGATAAATCTTTATGTTTATATTTTTCTACCAGAGTCACCAAAATATCATGTTCTGGTTTTGAAAAAATGTTCTTGTATTCTTCACCAACACCTTCAAGAAATTGATATTGTTGTATTACATAATTGCCCTCGAATCTTACATTGTTAAGAAAAGTTATAATTTCACTGATATCATCATGATTTAATAAATTTCCTACATAAGTAGTTCGTATTTCTAAATCAATTTCTTTTTGCCCATTTAAGAATGTTATAGTATCTAAAATTTTATTAAAATCTACTTTAACTCCTGTGATTTTTTCAAGTTTTCTCTGATCTGGGGGACCTTTTAAATCCAAGGAGACCCTGTTAATGAATGGAGCAATTTCTTTTATAACTTCTGGATTTGAACCATTAGTATCTATACTTAAATACTTACCTATTTTCTGAATTTCCTTACATAATTCAAGTAAGTCATGTTGTAATGTTGGTTCCCCCCCTGTAATGGTTACGCCACTCACTAATAGATTTGTACTGATTTTATTTATTAATTCCTTGATTTCATACTCTCTTCCAACATTTAATTGCAAAAGATATTTATTATGACAAAACTCACATTTAAAATTACACCCTACAGTAAAAAGAACCATACAGGATCTTCCCGGAATATCCTTTGTTGATATATCAACTATTCCTCCTAGTCTCATGCTTAAACTAATATTTTTCTTTAATTAATTTCTCAACTTGATATAGTGGCAAATTAAATGGCCCTGGAGACTCTATTTTAAGAGATGTAAGAGCTGCAGCAAATTTTAAGGAGTCTTCAGGATTTTTATTTAACCTTGAACCTAAATAACTGATAAAGGCAGTATCCCCTCTTCCTGTCCTTCCTATTGAACTTTTATTTTCCCAAGGAAATGTAAATAATATCTTGGAAACATATGCAGAAATCCCCCTTTCATGGGTTATCAGAATTTCTTTTGGTCCAAATTTAGCTAATTCTTTGACTGCTTGAGTAATACTCTGATGACTTGTTAAAATTTCTGCCTCTGTTTGATCTAATTTTAAAACACTTACATTTGATATGATTTCTTGCTTTTCTTTTATAGAAAGGGGTGAATAAAGTACATTTCCATGATCTCTGAATCGAATAAATCCTTGAATATCAAGGCATACATTATGATATTTAACTTTAATGTACTCTAATAATTCTAAATCAACTTCGCCTGCAACAATATTACCAAGTACAAAAAAACTTGGAGGAGACTTAAAATCGGGAATTTCTTCTTTTTTAAATAAACCCGCAAATCCAAGAGGCTTATATTCTCTAAATTCCATGTTTTTTGATGAATAAATGTTTCTTAAACCAGAAGTTTCTTCAGAAGGATAAGCGAAATATTTTACTCCACTTTTTTTAAAAACTTCTAAAAGTGAAAAATCTTCTTTTTTTAATCTTGTAATAACTATGATCTTTAACCCCATATGAGAGCCAGCTATTCCCCCATAATAAACAGCCCCTCCTAAACTGCTATTGCTTTTTCCATCAATTTCAATAATATCTTTAGTAAAATGTCCTAAAATTGCGATATCTGCAGATTTAGTGTTCATAGATATAATAAAAAATAAATGAAGAATTAAGAAATTATTGGTTAGAAAGATAAAGAATTAAAATTTGAAAAAAGGTTGAATTTATGATGGTGAATTAATTTTCTTATTTTTATTAATACCCTCAATAAAACTTTCTAATATTCTCTCCTTTATCTTTAAATGATCCAAGGAAGGAATTCTATTCACTTGCTTATTACTTCTTTCAATACTTTTAATAATGTCTGAATTGACCTTTTTTAACATTTTTGTTTACTTTTTTTATCTTTCCTCTAAATTTTTTTTAATTTATAATCTAATTTTAATTAAATTATATATTACATTGAAAGGATCCTATTTAAGTCTTTCCCACCTATTTCCCACTATTCACTTAAAGCTGATTAGGTAAAATGAGGATGTTAAATTTGAAACTGAAAAATTTTCAATATAATAATAAAATTACATAATTCTATTGAAATAAAATTTCAAATTTAATGTTTTCGAGTGAATTATTTCTAATCAAAAGGTTTTTTAATGGTTTTTAACTCTCTTAATTAACAATTTAGTACATTTTAATTAGGTATAGATTTTAACATGATATTTGAAGATTTAATTGGATTGCTTAAAAAGAAAGGATTTAAAGATACATTTGAGGTTTTAATCAACCAGAAAGACTATAAAACGGATAAACATACGTTCTATAATGAGTTAAATAAATTCTCATACTATAATTCATTTTTTCGAGTGAAGGAAGAATTAATCAAAAAAGGATTAATCACAATTGAAAACACAAGTAAAGTGAAGGTCATCAAACTTACTGAGAAAGGGTTAGACGTATATAACAAATTGAAAGATATTAGTGATATGCTAAAAAATTAAACCTCATTTTTTTTTGATCTCTAATTCTAAAAGAAAGGCTGTATCTTTGATATTAAAAAGATTAATAGTTGGCCCACTGGGTACAAATTCCTACATTTTTGGTTCAAGCAAAAGCAAAGAAGTCGTTATTATTGATGTGGGTGGTGAACCTGAGGTTATTATTAAAGTCATCGAAGAATTAAAGGCAAAACCTATTGGTTTGTTATTAACACACGGACATTATGATCATACTTTAAAATTGGGAAAACTTTTGAGATATTTTAATATTCCTTTAATGTATAATAAAAAGGAATTTGATTCTGGTATTTATAGAAATAAAGAAGCGAATCGATGGCTTTCTGAAGGAGACACCATTAAGATTGGGGAATTAACACTTGTTGTATTAGAAACACCGGGCCATTCTCCAGGTGCGTTATCGTATTATTCAAAAGAACCAAGAGAATATGATGGAAAAAAAATAGATGGAGTAATTTTTACTGGTGATTTAATTTTTCGTAGAAGTATCGGGAGATCTGATCTTGGAGGAGGAGATCCACAACTCTTATTTTCCAGTATAAAAAATAAAATTATGTATAATCCAAAAATTTCAGACAATTTTCTTATATTTCCAGGACATATGGGTATTACTTCTGTTAGAGAAGAGAGAGAATTAAATATGTTTAGAAATTATTTTCTATAACCTGAATAGATTCTTTTATTTCTTTTCTAATAAACAATATAATTTTGAATCTAATTCAAATTATAGAGCGCTCAGTTACTTTTATTAATGTAGCTGAACACAAAAACAGAATCCCAATTAAAACAAAAATCCAGTACAATCTTAGATTAAAAATAGCTATTATAATACCAATTACTATTAATAAAAGACCTAATAGGAATAGAGATGATATTGAGCTTTTTATTCTCTTGTGATATTCACCATTACTTATCATAAAAAATCGATTTCTTTAATTAGGATTAATTTTAGGAAGGTAAACTTAATTTTTAAACCTTATAGTTTATGAGAATCGCATGATTTCCTAGTCTTATGGGAATTACTTCTATCAAGGAAGAGAGAGAATTATATAAGTTTAGAAATTATTTCTTGGATTAGCAATATTCAGATAGTGTTATTAAGCTTTAGAAAAATGGAAGTATTAAGTTTGATTTTTTATTGAAAAGTATATATAAATTTTTAAAAACCTTAAATCTATTATAATATTAAATTCATAATTTCTCAAGGTGGAAATTTTATTGATTAATCGCCAAGAAGTAAAAAATATAATACGGAAATTTGAAGAACGAGAAGAAATTCGAGGAGTGATCATCTGTGATTCATCTGGTCTACCAATAGACTCGAATATGGATATTGAATTAAGTGAAGAGGCAGCAGCTTATATTACATCACTTATCGGGAAAGGTAAACAGGTTCTTGAAGCCTTAAACGAAGGAGAATTAAAATTTATTAGATTAGAAACAGCAAAAAACACAGAAATAATGGTTGCTTTAGAAGAGCAGCTGATTTTAATTATTCTAAAATAAAAAGATATTTTTTCACTTTTCCTTTTTTATAATTTGATAAATTTAAATTCCTTAAACGATATATTTTACTATATATTTATTTAAGATAATATCTTAATCAATTTCAGAATTCAAATCTATTGAAATGATTATATAAGGGAAAAAGACCATGGTTGATAAAAAGACTCTTGAAAAGAAATTAGCGGAGCTAATGGATATCGTACCCGAAACAGAGGGATTAATAGCTGCTGATGCAAATGGGAAAGTTATTGTAGGTCAAACACTTACGGATATGGATCATGCTAAAATCGCTAAAGCTTGTGCTGCGATTATCAAAGATTCTAACTCGTTAGGTAAAGATATTGGAAAAGGTTCTTTAAAAACCACAACAATAGAACTTGAAAACGGGTATGCTGTTTTAGTTGGTTCAGAGAAGAATGTTTTAATCGCGTTAGCTGGAGTTGATGGAAGGAGTTCCCTTGGGCTCTTAAAAAGAAACTTAATTTCAATTAGTAATCTTTAAAATATATTCTCTTTTTTTTAAAAGATTTGAATAAAAGAAAAGTAGGAAATTTTATTTTTCAGGTTTTTTCTTATTATCAGCTAAACCTCTTTCTTCAAGAAGAGAATCTAAGTCTGTTTTTTCTTCCTCCTTATGTTCTTCTTTCTTTTTTACTATTTTTTTCACGGGTTGAGGTTTTTTTAATTCAGCTACGGGAACATATCCTCTTCGTGGTTTTTTTGTAGGTTTTACCTCAATTGGAGTCTCGATTTGTTTTTTGGTACGTCTTGCATATAGAACAGCAATAACCCAGACTAAAGCAATAAGACTTACCATAATTCCTATAAAGTATTGAATTAAATAATCAAGAATAGATATTTGAAAGGTGTCAAATATCCTTTCTTTCGATACGATTATAGTTTCGTTTGTAAGAATATTTTGTGCGGTTATTGAAAGTGTAATTCTAACACTATTAACATTTTTAACTGAAACTTCCACCACCAATAGGGAACTATGTCCTGGTTGAAACCAACTTAGTGTAATGTAGTTTATTTCTACAATGGAGTAAAATTGATCTCTATTAAGCTCGATAGTGATATTTGTAATTCTTAAGTTTGAATTTCCGATATTTTCAAGTACTATATTAAAAGTTGTAGTTCTTTCTTTATAGATAGTTACTTCATTTGAGGTAATTGATATCGAAAGATTATTTCGTTCAAGGATAATATTAACTGAGACATTTTTTGTAATCCCATTTACAGTATCACCATCCCAACGCAACCTTAGTAATAGTCCATCTTCAATAGGAATTGTCTGAGTATCTATGAGAAATGAACTAACCCCATTCATATCAGTAATATCAGAACCTATATCAAACCAGTTATCATTATTGAAATATTGACAAGATACATTTTTTCCTGATAGTGTTTTTCCAAATTCTGTTGTTAAAATGGAAGTTAAATTAAAAGTTTGCCCTTCAATAGGATTGATAGGATTAGTTGTTATATTTGCAAATTTACTGTTAAGATTTAGAGAAAATTCTTTTGTAAACTGTTTATAACTACTTACATAATTTCGATCGATTATATTAACCATAAATTCTGAATTATCAGGGAAGTATACACATTCATCTCTATCAAAATCATATAAAATAGATCTACTTGAAGCTTCTTCTGCCACCCTCATACCGAGAACATAGCCTTCAAAATTATCAGAGGTTTCATTACTCATAAGTGAATAATCCGGACTTTCAAATACACCAACAAGGGTTGGATCATCTATATAAATCTCAACTATTGTTTTTGCCCCACCTAATCTGATTGGAGCATTAACACCATTCCAGATATGAGTACCCACGTCTAAATTCGGAATTGTAAGATCCAAGCTAAATTCTTTTTTATCATTTGGATGTCCTGAAAACTCTAATAGAATGGAATTAGATGTATCTTCTGCGATAATCCATTCTTCATTTATGAAGGAAACTAATTTTACTTCAACCATCACATCAAAGGAAATAAATTCATGTAGATTTTGGAGTGTGATGTTTATATTGATGGTTTCACCTGGATTTATAATATTTTCACTTTGTAAAAAAGATGTGATCATAATTTCCAAATCTTGTCCACCAACCTCATAAGAAAATACTTCATTTAAATCAGTCTTATTGATTGGATAGAAATTTGGCATAGAAATTCCTGTTGTTTCGTTTATAGAAGCTACTAACATAGTATAATTCTGGAAAACCTTATTTTTTATTTCTCCATCAAGTATATTTGCGTCAAGAAATGAATAATAATCAAGATTGTACAATTCAATATCATATAGATCAATATAAAGGGTTAATTTTTCACATCCTATAGCAGAACCATTAAACCAAAAGAAACCTAAATGATATTCTCCAAAAGTCGTGAGATCTTTTGTAACATCTAGAATTGTCTGGTTATTAAAATCATAATATAATAACGAATCATCAATAAGACCACTTGAAGAATTCCATTCATTTAATTGTGTACCATTCGGATAATAAAGAATTACATTTAAATCAGCGCTTTTAGGAGCATTACCTTTATGATCTTGTATATCACCACGAAGAGATATATTATCTCCATTCATAAAACCATTTGATTCCCATAAAATTCCAAAATGGTTAATATAACTATGCGTATCATAGATAAAATTATATGAAGTTAAATTGAGGGTATAAAATCCATTTTGTGTTATAATATCATTTTGAATAATTATTTTATTTTTAGCTGGGTTATCGACTAATATAGTTTGTTCAGCTCCTTGAGGAAGTATTCTGTCATTATTAGGATTTGTTACATTATAAGCAGTAAAGTAATCATTGAAGACATACCAAAACTCAAGAAGTTCCCAATAATTGAATGATGGATTAGTTTTATCTAAATCGTATGAAAATAACCACTCAGCATCATTATTATACGATGTGGTGTAAGTGCTTGAGGCTGTTTCAACCCAAAAAGCTTTCACAGAATATGACACATTGAATTTAAATCCTTGAGTAATAATTTTATTCCATGTGAGGTTCACCTGAAATTGATTGGAAGGGTTATCTTCGATAGCAGTTGGAAAATCATGCTTCCATTGACCTAAACCCCATTTCAAGTATGAGCTTTCATTATAGGGGTAAGTATTTATCTCTAAATCTTCTAGTGGTATATCTTGAATACTTAAAGTTTGGACTTCATCCACGATAAAATCTGAAGGCATATAACCTCTTGTAACATTTAACTTAAATGAGCTAGCGTCTAATTGTCCAGTATTATATGTTGATAACGTGGTGGGAATGGATTGTTTAGCATTATTCCAATTGATTCCATCATCTTGAGTTGCCTTTAATTGATGTTCAGTCTTATCATCGCCAAAATCGAACCAAGGGAGTGTTACCAAACTATAAACTTCATTCAGATTATCTGATTTGATAACGATAAAGTAATTCGAGAGTGGTAATTCGTCTGTAATGCTTGTATCAAATTTAAAATAGATTAAACTATCTCCAGTATACCCATTTACAACCACAGTATCTATCATCTCATTATAATTTGGTTCTAAATTAATAGTCCGTAGATTACTACCGGTGGGGTTTCTTACAACAGTCCTATCAGCGCGATAGAGAGAGATATTTAATTCTGTGGTAGCAGCTGCAACAAGATCAAGGGTTCTTATCCAAGCATAAAATCCATTTACTGTTGATTGTTCTCCTTTTAAATCAAATTCTAATGCTACATATTCTTGACTAGTTATCGGAAGATCAAATGCATAAGTAGATTGCATCTCAAAACCATTTATCCTGGCAAAAAATTGTGCTTGATCAGATCGTTCGAAAATGAACTGGATTTGACAAGTATCTGTCAGATCGATGTAATTCAAATTTTCATTGATAATATGCTCTTTAATTCTTTGCCTGCCAAGACTACTATTAATAGGGAGTGCTGATATCACATCTATCCAAGTAGATTGTGAATAATCAAATATCTGTACTGTTAGATCTGCATCAGAAAATAGTCTAAAAACTAACGAAGTGATAAAACCTAAAATTTTTAATCGATTAAATAAGATTCTACCTGTGAAGAGCCCAGAAGTATATGAAGTGCCTGTAAAGTTAACTGAAATAGTGAAATTTAGTAAACCATTTTCAGCATCAAAATAAATAGATGTAGAATTTAAATCGTCCCATAAATAATCCCAACTTCCATCAAGTTTCGTACCATTATTATATGTAATACCCGAATAATCTGTATCATAATCAAAATCAATAAAATCATCTGCATAGAGGGCGTCGTCATCTTCTATAACGTAATCTGTAGTGTAGTTACTTTGAAATGTAAAATTAAAATTCCCATGAACTAGAGACATATCTCGAGAAGCAAGTGAAGGTATTTCAAAAAATTGTTCATTATTTTGGTTATTTGTTGATACGTTTTTAGTGTAAACTCTAACATCTTGAGCTACACCAGAATCTGTAAATAAATCATCAATATTACGGTCAGCACTTTGAAGGTTTTCATCAAAGAGATCATTATTAAAATTGTTATTTGTCTTTTCATCTTGAAATATAATAAAATTATTTAAAATCTGCACATTAGACAAACAAATTGTAAGAATGAAAAGTGCAGTAAAGAATATTCTTTTTATCTCTTTTTTTCGTCGAATCAATAAAATTACCGTAATATCTAATTTTTGTTTATAAAATAATTTAAAAGTATTAAAATTTCCTAATTTTTAATAGTTATCGGTCAGAATTTCAATATAACAAAATATTATAAAGTTTCAAATTTATCTTAAATAGAGGTTGCATCAATTTTAAAAAGGTAATAATATTGAGTGAAGAGTTAATTCTTAATGAAATTGAGACAAATATGGAGGAATATATTGAATTTCTTAGGAAATTAGTTCAAACAGAGTCATACAACCCTCCAGGGAATGAAAAAAATGTAGCATTGGAAATTGAGAAATATTTAAAGAATGCGAGTATTCAATGTGAAATCTTCTCATTTGGAGAAAATCGTGCGAATTTAGTTGCAAAATTAAACAATAATTTTAAGGGCAAAATTCTATTATACAATGGACATATGGATGTTGTTCCACCTGGAAATGTAGACGAATGGAAATACCCCCCATTATCTGCCACTATAAAAAGAAATAAATATATTTATGGGAGAGGGACAACAGACATGAAAGGAGGACTAGCGGGAATTATTATTGCTTTAAAAATCCTAAAAAAATTGGGAATTAAACTCTCTGGAAACTTAATTGTAAATGCAGTAGCAGATGAGGAAACTGGGGGTAAGTACGGTACTAAATGGTGTATCGATAATGAATTTAAATCATTTAATCCTAATTTTAGCATTGTAGCTGAGCCAACAAGGCTTAAACCTTTACCTCACGTTATTAGTATTGGTGAAAGGGGGCGTCTTATTATTAAGATAATCACAAATGGTATTTCCACTCACTCATCATGGCCCTTTATGGGGAAAAATGCGATCTATATGATGAGTGATATTATTCAAAATTTATACAAATTAGATGATTATATTCCAAAAATAAAACCCCCTTTATCCTTGGAAGAATTAAAGAGCCTAATAAGTGATGCTCTTCCCCGTCCAGATCTTATAGATAAAATCCTAAATGAACAACCTATGTTGAATAGTGTTCTAATAGCACTTACTCAGTTTACGAAAAGCTTAACAATTATTAAAGGAGGAATAAAAGATAATGTTGTACCTGATAGGTGTGAAGCAATTATGGATTTTAGATTATTACCTGGTCAAAATATAGAACCTATTTTTAATGCATTAAAAAAATTGATTGAAGAAGATTTAGGATATGTTTTGAAAAAAGAACCCATAGGTGAACCAGAAGAAGTTTTTGTATATCTAGAAAATATTCAATATTCTGAACCGTCATACTGGGAAGATTGGAAGAATTCTTCCGTTTTAAAAGATTTATATAATATAATCGAAAAAGCATATAGTAAAAAACCATTTTATTTCCTGTTTCCTGCTAGTGCTGACGCTTCTCATTTCCGTAATAAAGACTATTGTATTGAAACCGTCATGTTTGGACCTGGAAGTGGTGCAAGTGCTCATTCAACTGATGAGTATATAGAAATCCAAGATTATATTAATGCAATTAAAGTATATACTTTATTTGCTTATAATTATTTGAGATAATAAAATACCTAAAAACAGATATAGAAATTTATAAGATTCTACTACTATTATTTTATTAATTTTAAATGATTAAGATAACTTTAGGGATAATTTGCCTACACAGAAAATTGAAGATACAGTCATCCTTTTAGACGTATCTAGGTCGATGTTAAGAAAAGATTTCAAACCTAGTAGATTAGCTATAGAACTACAAGCAACAAAGAATTTCATTCAATCAAAGTTATCAATAGATATGAAGGATAGAATATCAATAATTACATTTGGGAATGTTACAAAGAAACTAATTGATTTTGCATTCGAAGAAGAGAAGTTAGTTAAATCTTTAAGGAAAGTCCAAATTTCAGGGGAAGGATATTTACATGAAGGTATTGCGTTTGCACTTCAAATTCTTGTCGAAGAGATGAGGAAGATTGGAGGGAAAACTGCTCGAATATTTATTATTACTGATAATAAGCTAAATAATGATATTAGTAAATTAAGAAGAATAATTAATATTGCTAAGGGTTTAGGAGTATTTATTGATGCTTGTCAATTAGGTGGTGTAGAGGATTATGGTGAAGATTCATTAAAGAGAATAACTCAATCAACTGGAGGAGATTTTGAATATTTTAATAATTCTAAAGCAATTATTAATGCTGTAATTGAATTTGCTTCTAAAAAAGAAGTAAAGGAAACTACAGATTATTTTTCTCCAGATAAAAATGATAAAACTGCACCTTTAATAAGTGAGATCGCCCTTCCTTTGAGAAGACCTTCTTTAATGGATATTAGGTTAATGCTGAAAGGAGGTGGTAAAAACCAAGAAAAATGTCAAATTTGTCACTCTTTTAAAGCCGCAGTTACAGGATCTGATTTTTTAAGTGAAGGCCGTTATTGTCCTAGTTGCGATCGAGCAATGCATCTATCTTGTGCTGCTATGTGGGCTAAAAAAACAGAATATAAAGAAAATGTGTTCAGGTGCCCTTTCTGTTTCTTCTTACTGGAGCTTCCAAGAGCAGCCTTAAAATTTTCAAAAGATAAAGATGAAGAATCTATGGGAATACAAATAATAGAAGAAGATGAGGATAATGAAACAAAAATGATCCCCATCCCCTCAGAAAACGTTAATCAAATTGATGCATCATGTTCATATTGCCATAGCATTTTTTTAGGAGATTATCAAGTTTTTCAATGTGAAAAATGTGGTTCGTATTATCATAATCCTTGTTTAACCAAGATGGTAAAAGAAATTAGCGCGTGTAGAAATTGTGGTGCTAAAATTATATCTAGTTAAAAAACTATTCCTACCATAAAAATAAAAATATATCTTGGTATTGTTTAATTATTTAAGCTAATATTCGTTTTATATCTAAATGAGTGTAATTCGGTGATTAATTTAATGAATAGTTCAAAAGGTAAATGGGTTGTAACTTCTGGATGGCCCTATGTAAATGCTACTCCTCATTTGGGCAATTTGATAGGTAGTACACTATCTGCGGATGTCTTTGCACGGTTCTTGAGAATGAAAGGAGAAGAAGTGGTGTTTGTGTCAGGATCGGATTCTCATGGAACACCCATTTCAGTGGAAGCAAAAAAATTAAAGGTACCTGCTAAGGAGCTTGCATTTAAGTATCATGAAATTATTAAAGATCTTCATGAAAAGTGGCAAATATCTTTTGATAACTATACGATAACTCATAATCCAACTCATATTGAATATGTAACAAAGTTGTATTTAGATGTTCAAAAAAATGGATATGTAAAAGAGAAAGATATTGAATCTCTCTATTGTGAAAAGGATAATTTATTCTTACCCGATAGATTTGTAGAAGGTACTTGTCCTCACTGTAAAGATGAAGATGCTAGAGGAGATCAATGTGATAAGTGTCAAAAATTACTAACACCTTTAGAATTGATAAAACCAAGATGTGCAATATGTGGTAATACGCCTGTTATTAGAGAAACAAGACATTGGTATTTAAATTTACCTAAATTGCAGGATCAATTGAACAAATTAATTACGGAAAATAAAATTATACCCTCTAACGCGCGACAGATGTGTTTAAATAGCATCGCCGAAGGATTACCAGAACGAGCTATTACTCGTGATATAGAATGGGGAATTCGGGCGCCTTTCAAGGGAGCTGAAGAAAAAACTATTTATGTATGGTTTGAAGCCGTCTTAGGATACATTACCGCAGTTAAAGAATGGGCCGATAAACTGGTTAATAAACCTGACAAATTTGATTCTTTCTGGAAGGATCCAAGTACAAAAACCGTCTTCTTTGTCGGTAAAGATAACATTATATTTCACTTAATAGTTTTTCCAGGATTATTAATAGCATATAATGAAGATAAGAAAAATAATGAAAAACTTGTTTTACCCTATAATGTTTCATCAACAGAATTCCTGATGTATGAGAATGAAAAGTTCTCTAAATCAAGAGGAATTGGGATATGGATTGATGAAGCATTAAAATTAGCTCCTCTTGACTATTGGAGATTTAATTTACTATTTAATCGACCAGAAACGAGTGACACCTCTTTCCTATGGTCAGAATTTGGAAATAACATAAAAACACTTAATGATAACATTGGTAATTTTATCCATCGGACTTTAACCTTTATAGAAAAGCAGTTTAATAGTAAAATCCCTGAAAAAGTAGAGTATGATGAAACTGATAAGAAGTTTATAGAAAGAATAAATAATATTGGTCAAGAAGTAGGAGAAAGTCTATTAAATTTTAAAATAAGAAAAGCAATAAGGGATGTAGTTAATTTTGGAAAAGAAGGGAATATATTTTTGAATGAAAAAGCCCCATGGCATTTAATTAAAAAAAATAAAAAAGCTGCTGGACATGTATTTAATATATGTTCTCAAGCAGTATACGCTTTAGCAGTTTTACTAGGGCCATTTATACCTGAAACTTCCGAGAAGATATTGTTTTATCTAAATGCTCCTAAATTAAAAGAGGTAACGTGGGATAGCATTAATGAAAATTCTATAAAAGCAGGAGTAAGTATTAAGAAACCTACTCCTCTTTTTCAAAAATTAGAGATTGAAGATATTAAAAAAGAATATAAAAAATTAAAAGAAAAAAAATCGGCAGGTGAGAAAGAATTGATTTCATATGATGATTTTAAAAAATTAGATATAAGAGTTGCTTTGGTTGAAAATGTTGAAAAAGTTCCAAAAGCAGATAAACTTTACAAACTCTCTATTGATTTAGGAACTGAAAAAAGAATTCTAGTTGCTGGATTAGCTGAACATTATAAAGCTGAGAATTTAAAGGGTAAAAAAATTGTAGTCTTAACAAATTTAGAACCACGCAATTTGAGAGGAATATTAAGCCAGGGTATGCTTCTAGCCGCAGTTGAAGGTGAAAATGTATCAATACTAATCCCTGATAAGGATCTTCCACCAGGAGCAAGAATAGAATAACCTATAATTTTAAAGAGAACAAAGGATTTAGTCGAGCAATAACTTCACCAAGATCTAATTGAAGCGTTTTAAGAATAATATCTCTTCCTCGATATTCAAATTGTAGTTCACTTACATTTCGGACTATCTTAAGTCGACTTGCTTGTGATTTTAAAGAGGTAACAAAGTATCTTTGATCTTTGTATTCCAATATATCTAACACGTCATCCGTATCTGGAAATGTATAACCTCCACCATGCGGAAGTATATCAGCATTTAATAATAAGTCTAAGAGTTCCAACTTTCTTCCCCTCTCTAAGAGATTTTGATTTTTAAGAGTTATTTCAGATAAATTCTTTTTACCCTGAAATAAATATGCCGCAATATCTGCCCTAAGGGTTGTTGGAAAAATGTTTGATTCAATCAATTCACAATTCAAATCTGTACAATTGCACCCTAGATACATATTATTATAATCCTTTAGAAATTGGTGTGGTTGATTACAAATGATTTTATATCCATAATCAAAAAGATTATTGGCGATAATTTCTCTTTTTAAATTCGAAAAGCGTAATGCCTTTTTGCTTAATTCAAGATAATCCTTGGCTTCAGAATCCAATAATATGTATTGCGGCCCAAATTTGGTTTTTTCTTCAATCGCAATGTCTTTTAGTTTTTTCGATTTGTCAATATAAAGTCCAAAATCGTCATCTCTGTCATCTCTAAACTCTGGTGCAGACCCATGAATAAGGAATAAATATGGAGGAAGATCCAAATCAGATAAGTTCTTTGTCTCAAAGCAATTAATGAAATGATTAGATATTCCATAATCCCAATCAATTCTGATCTGATCATAATAAAGATCTTCTGATTTTACTTTATCAATCTTTTTAATTAACTCGTAAGGATCTGGTAATTCTTCTAACCCACCAACTAAAATTCCACAACAATTTGGTTTTATGTTAAGAAAAATTAGTTTCTCATTTCCATTACCCCAATTTAATTTCCCACCATACCCTAAACCCGAATTCCATCTGACCTTATTTCTCGAGATTGTTTCGTCAGGAGAAGAAATAAACGTTGCTGAAGGCTCAAAGCCATATTTTTCTTGAATTATTTGGAACATTGCTAGCCCATACTTCATGTTTGCCTTACATAACTTGGAGGTTCCATCATTTAATCCCGTTGAAAAAATGAATTGGCTTGCTCTATCTAATAATTCTGTCTTAGATAACTCGGATATTTTTTGAGAAAGGATGGATGAATCCATTTTTTACTATCTACAAATATCTATTGCATATTCTACCAAAAAATATATGGAAAGAATTTATATATAAGATTAATGATATAATGTTGCAATAATCGGATAAAAAGAGTCGCTAATACTGAAGAAAAAATAGTTACCATGACAAATTCACCTAATTTTATCTTATATGATTCTTTAAACGGGATACAGACTCGTGGAGAATTTACGGGTTCAATTATATCAAAATGGCAAGATAAAGTAATATTCTCTGACAATATAATTGTATCAGAGTTAGAAGGAATTAGTATATCTGAAGGATTATTTGTAGGGTTCGAAAAAATCGAAAATATTATTACCCCCTTTTCAAGAATTAATAATTTTAAATGGAAATTAAATCAAATTCCTTTAGAATATGTTATTTTGATCCCAGAAAATACGATGGAACAATATGACCAAGGTCAGTTCTCGAACGACTTCCCATTTACTATTAATTTATTACACACAGCTGGCTTATATATTAATGATTCAAAATTTGGTGTTAATCACTTAGATTTTTTTAGAGGTGAAATTTTAAAAAATCCCATTTCAATGATCCGAAATGGGATTATTGTTGCTGATAGAGTAGTTATTGATGATAATGGTGATCCAGTTTTTTACGATTGCTTGATAGTAGGAAGGGATAAAAATGACGAACTTAATATAAGTTACGAACCAATTATAAACGTGGATGATAAAGTAGTTGAATATATTATAATTTTAGGAATTGAGGAATTAAAAATATAAGTATAATCGATTTAAAAATGCTTCTTTTTGAAAATAAACAACAGAAATTACTTAATCTCTTAAAATTCACGGGTTCTCCTTTTAAAAAATTTGTATCTACAGGTGAAATTGAAGAGGACCTTGGATTTGTACAATCAAGACAAGACTTGTTATATTCTATAATCAATATAATTGAAAAAGATGAAAATTTTATCTTACCAATAATAGGGGATGTAGGAACTGGAAAAACACATTTATTTTGGGCTTTAAAGCATGAATTATATTACTATAATATCGTTTATATTTCTTTAGAGGAAGTTATTAAGAAGTTTTATTATTATTTATACTCCGAATTTATTGAAAATATGGGTATTGAAGTTTTAAGAAATATCGCGAGAAGATTATGTAATCAATGGGGGGCTTTGGAAAGAAAATTTGGTTTTTTTCATTTAGCTGATATTGAAAAAGTCAGAAAAGTAGCTTTTGATAATTGGGCACAAAACTTTGAACATAAAACAGCAATAAAGGATATAATCAATGCATTAACAGCTCATCAGACAGATCCATATAAAAAGAGAGAAGTCGAGAGATGGTTATTAGGAGAAGTTATAGATATAAGAGAACTTTCAAGACTAGATTTAAGTCATGACCTAAGGGGAAGGAACCACTCTTATACAATGCTGAAAATATTAGTAGAAAATTCAATAATAAACAGTGTTTTATTTATTGATGATTTCGAAAAAGTCTTTTCTATGATGAAACCTATCTCTATAGAAGAAGAAAAAGAAGAAATTTTTGATCGAAGCTGGCTCTACCAAAGCAAAGAATCGCCAGAAAAGCGTACAGCAGAGAAATTATTAGATAAAGTTGTTAATCTAAATAGAATTAGAGGTTTAAGAATAATTATTACTCTGAAATCACTTGATTATTATAATGAAATTAAAGACAAATTTGAAGATATAAATAGCGAACTTTTAAATATATTGAAAGAACCCATTGTGTTATCGAACTTTAAAGAAAAGGATTTCCCAACATTTTATAAGAAGAATTTAGAATTTTTTTTTGGAAACATTAATTATTTTGATTATTTCCGCGATTTTTCAGATTCTTATTATCCACTTAATGAAGTAGTCCTAAAGTATATATATGATTATTCGAAGGGTAATCCTAGAGAAATTATAAAATTATTAAATAAAATCTTTAATGATATTGTACTTTCTAATGAACATTTAAGCGAGATTCTTAAAAAATATCAATAAATTATATTCTTTATATTTTTTTTAATAAAATTTTTTCATAAGTGTCGATCTCTTTGAGCAATTTCTCTTTTTGCTTAAGTTCCCAGGTTGACGATTCAATCTTTTCCCGAAATGATTCTAAATTTATGGGAGACTTAAAATAAATTAGTAGTAAAGTCCTAATAGCTTTTGGTTTTAAGATTAAATAATTATCTGAATAGTCTAGTGAGTAAAAGAGTTCATTATAATCAGGGAGAAATCTTTCAAAAATTCTCACACATAATTCATTTAATTCTAAATCATTTGAATTTAGTGCTAGAAATAAATTTCTTCTTACAAAAAGAGGATTATTATCTAAAATAAATAGTGTTTTAAGAGCATTAATTCCAATTGGTGAATATTCATCATTTATAGCATAACCAATTAATTTGATGATCTTATCTGTAATTTCAGTATTCTCCGTGATTTTTTTTATTGATTGCACTATTTCATTTCTTACCCATCTATCCGAAGTATAATATGTATCTATCATAAAACTCAAATATCTATCTTCTAAAGGTATTATACTACCCATCTCACCGATCAAATAGACTAAATTTAGTTTAATTTTTTCAAATATATGAGGTTCAAGATTCAAAATAAAGAAATCTAGAAATCTTAGATATTCTTTATTAGGTTTTTTGCTTAATTCCACTAAGAAATCATTAATCTTTTCTGGATTCTTGGATGATTTGATATCAACAAAAAGCTTTTCAAAGGACATTATAATAAACCCATATTAGGTTAAAGTTCCTTTAAATTAAAAATTGTGAGTTTTAACTTTAATTATTAATGGATCTTTAGAAAAAATCTTCCAGTTTTTTCCATATACTCTAAATATTCATCTCCGAAATATTTAATTAATATTTTTTCTTCATCTATTGCTTGAAAGTATAAACCAATAGCCCCTATGATATATAAAGTTATTAAAAACCAATCTAAAAGCAATAAATTGTATCCTATACAGAAAATATTAAATGATAAATAAATCGGGTGTCTTATTTTTCCATAAATTCCTGAAGTGACTAGTTCTTTATGCATTTTCTTTCCATCAATAGGATAGGACCAATGCACTCCTAATTTTCGGTATGCAAATAATAATACAATGTTTCCACCTATAATTAAAGTAAAACCGATAACTTGGAGAACATCACTTATAACAGGAACATCTAATTTTGGGAAGATTAATAGCCAATAATTATAGATAAAAATGTTTAAACAACAAAGAAAAATAAAAACATTTATTATGTGTATTCCAATCTTTGCAAAAATTCTTGTGTCCTTCAATTTATTATTTATATCACTATTATTTTGATTTTTATGCCGTTTTTTAACCAAGATTATATAAGTGAGATTATATCCAAAAAAGAAGAAACTAATAATAATAAAAATTCGAACTATTATTGAATTAAGCATCGATAAAATAACGGTTCTTCATATAATTTTAAAATTATCTTTTTTAAATTTCAAAAATATATAAATAAGATGTTTAAGAATTATTGAAAGCATTAAATATTTTTATTTTTTACAGAATGAACATTCTAACTTGAAAATAAATTCAAATTTAAATATCGATAAGTAACAAATCTGTGAAGAAATGCAATAATATTAAATAGACAAATTATCTTCTTCGTTATATTTATTTTATAAAAAATTTTAGAAACATGTGAAAACCAATGAAAAAATTCAATTTCATTTTAACAATTTTCTTTTGTTTATTAATTCTACAAATAACTTTTATTCCAACAGTTCTTTCAACCACGCCAATAAAAAATAATCTTGAGACTTCCCAAATACCAGTTAATTCGATTCGAATTGCTATCTATAATGAGCCGAATATAACTGAAACATCTTATTCTAGTGGTGGGACTTATTCTAATGATTACAGCGCATTAATGGGATTTTTGCAAGCTGAAGGACATCAAGTTACTGAATTAACTTGCACAGACATCTACAATCATGAATTAATGACAGCAGATTATGATCTCTTTATAATGGTAGATAATATACCACGAGAAAATATTACAAAACATGTAAAGGAATTCTGGTTAGGTGGTGGTAGCTTATTAAGTTTCGATAGTGCTCTACCATATCTCTGCTATGAAGGCATTCTCATCCCTGAATCAGAAGGAGATCATGGTTGGGGAACATATTTCGCCTATCAAGCAGGAACAAGTAATAATGTTTCTTCTCGACATCCAATAACCAAAGATTATCAAGTTGAAGATAAACTCTCTTCAGCAGGTACTTGGATGTGCCACTTATATTGGGATCTGCTTCTTGGTACTTCAGCCGGAGTAGACACAGTAAAATTAGCTAATCGCGATACAGTCAATAATTATGCAACTGCAGTTGCGCGAGATCCACAAGATAAAGGAGGACGCGTAGTACACTTGCCTGGTTTAGGAAATGCTATAGGTACAAATATGAGTAGCATGATTAGTGATGCTGTTCAATGGTTATGTCCTACACCAAAAGGAAGAATTCTTTTTGATTTATCCCACCTCCCATTTTATGGGATCGATCCCTGGGATGATTATGTTAGTAGTGTTAATTATAATCTCTGGAGAAATGCTCTTGTCAGCAGAGATTATACCCTTGACAAGTTATATCCTTCAGCTATGGGTAATCTTACTACAGACAATCTGCTTCCTTATGATATGTTGTTTATTTGTATGCCAGAAATTAATTTCACATCTAGTGAAGTAGCAGCAGTAACTCAATGGGTACAAAATGGTGGAGGAGTTATTGCTATTGGAGAAAATGCAATTTTCATAGATAATAATAAAAATGTCAATTATCTCTACAGTAATTTTGATTTAGAGTTCAATTCTGTAACTGGATCTAATGGTGCTACTTATTTCGTGGAACATCCTACTACTGAGGGTTGTAATGAAATTTATGCTTCTGCCCCTGGACAAATTGTTTATTCTGGAGATGCTTATCCAATTTGGGGCTATGATGATACAGAAATATATGTTGCAGGACAGGAATATGGATATGGAAGAGTGCTTCTAATGGGAGAAGTTGGTTCATTTAGAGACTCAGATATAGCTAGTTTAGATAACCTCCAGTTTGCTATCAATGTCGCTAATTGGTTAGTGTCATGGGGAGCCGGAATTTTGTTATATACAGATGAACCTATTAGCATCAATTATTATCACACTCCTGTTGTTAAAGCATTAAATGAGCTTGGGTTGCCATTTTATTTAACATTTTCGGGATATTATTTCAATCTTTCCCTTAATCTAAAAGATTGGAAATTAGGAATCATTGATAATCCAATCAATATTATTAGTGGTATTTTTGATGATATAGTAGAATATCTGGATGACGGTGGAAGACTTATTATGTCAAGTTACTATGCTAGCACTTCTCATCCGCTATGGGCGAGAATGGGCTTCGAATATGCTTCTCCAATGCCTGATTCAGTACCATTATATATGTGGGATCAATATCATAGTATTTTTACTGACCCTATTGATTTTGGAGTAACTCAATTAACATCTTTAACGGATTATGGTGATGAAGGTGATCTATTAACAGTTTATCCTAACGCTACAGCTTTAGCAGGATATACTTCCTCAGAAACAGATGACAACGCTATAATCGTTCTAAGAAATGATAAAAAAACGTTATATAATGGATATTTAATCGACCAATTTAATACTGATTCAGATGACTCGACATATGATGACAATCTCGAATTATGGATAAATGAAATTGATTACATGTGGGGATATGCTTCACCCGGGGGTCCAGGTGGAATACCTAGCTATGATATCTTTATTGTAATCGGTTCAATCTTCATTTCTCTAAGCCTAATTTCTTTGATTATGCTCAAGAAACGTAAAAAATTAGTAATCTAATAACTTAATTTATATTTTTTTTCTTTTTATTTATTTATTGTATTGTTTTATCAATAAATATCTCTTCTATCAGGGATTTTAGAGAAGGAATATCCATTAATTGTACTTCTTTGTTTAATTTATAGAATTTCTCGAAAGTATCCCAGATATCTTTATCACTTTGTATTTCATTGATAAAAGATTTTATCCTATTCTGAGCAGAATAAGATTGGCCCTTATATACATAGCATATCATAAAGGGAGATACCGAATTCATAAGTAGCGTGTGATCGCCAAAAATTGCACGATCCAGCCCCTCAGAAAACTTTTCATTAATAAAGGAGTTGATTGCTGTAAAAAAACCACCAAAAAGATGGTCTTCAAAAGATTTATCTTCAATAAACGATTGAGAGAAAAAGGGTGTTCCACCCTCAGATACTATTAAAAGAAGTACAGGATTTTCATCTGAAACTTCAGGAATATCTTTAGCTCGCATTCGTATCATATTCTCCATTTGCTGATTTAAACGAGCTAATTCCACACGTTCAGCTAAAGACGCTTTTGATTCCTTTAAATTCTTCCACAAGTCTAACCGCTTAAGTAATTCATCATGCTCCATTGAGATTTTCCGAGCTAACAAGATAAGACCGTGCTTTTCAGCAATTTGCTGTCCTTTAGTCAATAATCGTCTAGCCTCCTCTAAATTCAATGAGATCAATGCTAATTTAGCTTGTAGGAGGTAAGTTTCCCCTATAATCCAAAAAGAATGTGATTTATTAGATAACTCTAAAAGCTGGGCAGTAAGTGGTTTGATCTCTTCTAAAATTTCTGGTTCATTAGTCATTTGTAACTCAACGAGGAGCAATTCACATAAGTTAAGTAATACTAATGTTAAAATATCAATACTTAAATCTTCTTCTTCAAGAATCTGCCTTAATAATTCTTCAGCTTTTATTCGATTGCGTGCCCGAGGACTAGTTTTCAATAGCATAGCCTTATCAAAAAGATATACTAAATTAACTAGTTTGTCTTTTATTTGACTATTCAATTGCTCAAAATCACGAAGAGAATTCCATGCACATTCAAGATCACCCATCTCAATTAATATTTTAATTAAAGAGTTGTGATTAAGAGCAAGGTTTCTTAATGTTCCTAGCTCACGGTTTAATCCCATAGAATGGTCTATGCAGTCTAACGCGCTCTTTAGTTCTCCCTTCATTCTATAACTTTCAGATAAACTGTTATAAAGAACAGCGATTAGAAATTTATAGTTTAATTCCTTGAAAAGTTCTAAGCTTTGCTCATAAGAATAGATACTACGATCTAATTCACCTTTCATTGCATAAGTAGCCCCCAACATTCTAAGAACCCTTGCATTCATAATTTTATTTTTAATTTCAGTGTTAATTGTCAAGCTTTGTTCAAAAAACGTAATACTACGCTCTAATTCACCTTTAAACAAATATCCCCCCGCTATATAGAAAAGACAATATCCTATAACATTTTTATTGCCACTTTCCTCAGCATAAGCCAAACCTTCATTTAAAAAATCTAAAGCACGGTCAAAATCACCTTTTCGTTGTGCAAATACATGAGCAAGTCCAACAAGAGAATAAGCAAGTTCTTTTTTAGCATCAAGTTCTTTTGCCAATGATATACTGAGCTCAAATTGCATTATTGCCTGATCAACCTCGCCTTTTTGTTCATAAGCCCATCCTTTTAGATTAGCTATATTCTGCTCTCTTTGCTTGTATTCTGGGGGTGATTCTATTGTTAAAGTCTTTAGGAGTTCCTCTCCTTGGTTAATAATATCATGAGCTTTTTCTGATTGACCTTGCCCCTGCATCAATAGAGTCACAGCTATTTTTAATAAGATATCAACTGAAATAATGTTTTTTCCTAAACCTAAACTCTCTTTATAGGTTTGTTCGGCAAGTTTTAAAGCATCGTCTAAGAAACCTCGCCAAAATAAGAGATCACACTTGAGGTAATGGTATAAAACGTCATCATGAAGAGTGTGTGCTCCTTTTTCCTCGTAAATCTTAATTAATTGCTCCGCCTTATCAAGCTTATATTCATCAATGAGTTTTTTTGCTTGGATAAGCTCCTTAGATTCTGTTTGATACATATTTTTATCCATATAATACAAACTTCTGAAAAATTTGGATTAAAACTTTATAATAGTTTAGGCTAGTTATAATTTTAAATCTAATGCTATACTTTTCTCAATGAATATATTTTTTATTAAAGAATCAAGTAGAAGAACATCATTCTGTTCAATTTAATATAAAATTCAGTTTCAGGCATAAGAGATTTGTTCATAAATTGAATATCACCGATCTCAAATTCTAGTTTACTAGGTAATTCAGTCTTTTTTAGCTACACACTAAAAAATAGTTTCTGCTTTTTTAAAGCAAAGCTAATTTCTTTCCGTATATATTCTGAATCTATTATATGGGGTGTAATGAACACAAGAAATGCGCTTCAATTGCATTCTCGACAAATATAATCCTCTCTAAATAAAATTTGTATTGGTAAAGTTCATACCTCAAGTCTTTTAATTCATTAATAATTAGATGTGTCGGACATGTTAAATAATTATAAATTAGCTCAGGGTAAATAGGAATGACTACTGTGGAAGATGTATCTTTTAAAAATTTAGAAGAAGACTATAAAATACAGGTGATTAAAGAGATAATTAGCCTAAGAAATAGAAACTTAACTTATAATGATTGTATTAAAAAGATTAGTGATAAGTTTCAAGTTACTATTGACAGACATGATGTTTATAAAGCTATTTCACAGAATAAAATGCAAAAGATATCTAAGAAGAAACAGATTGCTCCTAAGGTTAATAAATCGAGATCAAGGATGGGCAAGGTGATAAAATCATTGATTCTATTACTATTGATAATATCCGTGATTTACCTATCAATACCTTATATTGGGACTTTAATTAGTCATCCGATAGTATATCCTATATTATATTGGATCACATATTTCTCTACAATTACTGGCGTTTTTACGATAGTTATCGCGCTGGGATGGTATTCTAGAGTTAGGACCAAATTTTCTTCACCAGTAAAGAAGTCTGCTTTTTCTGCTATACGAATTGTTTTAATATTCTTA
>JAEOTV010000058.1 GCA_016839635.1 Promethearchaeota archaeon
TTCAACTCATAGCGTTCCGGCAATAATGATTTTGCTTTTTCGATATTTTTAAGCTTAAAGAATAAAAACAGACTATAAGGTTCAATTACAAATCCCATGTATGGAGTCTTTCTTGAAGTCCTAACTAACAATTTTTTAAAAAGGGAGCGAGGTAAAAACCGTTTGAATGTTTGGTAGAAATACAAAAAGCTAACTTCCTTTGGATCAATTAAGCTTTCCACATTTCTGATAAATTTTTCATCATCTAAAATTTTCATATTTTATAAAACCTTCAAAAATGGAAATAATTCCCTATATTAAAACTCGTTATATATAATTTAAAATACCTTCTTTTAAGTATCATAAAAATCAATCGATTCAAGATTTTTAATTTTAACTTTCCTTTGGTGGCTTCTTAAAGTAAATGTAGTCTATACCTTTATTCATAGCTAATTCTTCTAATTTAGCTCTTATTTGTTTTAATGCTTTTCTTGAGAATTCTCTCCCCGATTCAATTTCAAACGATTTGAGAACGTTATCTCCTTTGAAATTCAAATTGTAGAATCTGGTTTGTGTATTACTTATCGCGTCCCATGTTGCTCTTCTAATTATTTCAATGGATTTAAATTCTGACCAAGAAATTTGAAACAAATCCCTATTAGGAATTTGAATTAAAATATAGTCTTTTGAAATCACAAATCTTCTTACTCTAGTACCTCCTCTCAGATAGTAAGCAATCCATAGAATTAAGACGATTGTTAAGGGCCAAATGATAGCCATGCCTATAAATCCTTGAATCACACCTACTTGTACGAATATGCCTATATTTGCAACGATCATTAAGAAAAAGAAAAAAGAAACACATACAATTGAAAAGATGATTGCTTTTTTCAATGTCTCCTTTATTTCGAATGCATCTTCTGATAATGAACTGCCACATTTTACACAAAACTCAGCTTTAAATTTATTATTAAATCCACATTGTGAACAAATTGGCGACATTGGAAATTTTTCCTCACTTTAGGTTATGATATTAGATTATTCCTCTACGTATTAGGGTGCATATCTAATATTTAAATTCATTGCATTTTAGGATAATAGTTTCTAAGAGTAATTACCAAGAAAAATTGGTTTAAATAAGTTTATTAAAATAGTTTTCTCTTTTTAAAGAGAAAATCAAGTACTTCCTTCATTTCAGTTCGAAAGATGAGCTTCTGGATGATTTCAAATTTTTCAAGATCATTGACCTATTTGAATTTTTCCATAAGAATTATTCTAAAGATACAAAATACCATACAATGTGGATATTAATAGGAAAAAAAATGAGTTAATTGGAATTGGAATTATATATGACTTTGTTTTTTATTGTCTAAATGCTTGAATTTTAGTATAATTACAAATAAGAATATCCCAATCGTTATGGTAAGCAAAAAGATGTTATATCCCCAAATTTGTAGATCAGGAAATGAGTGTAAGTTTTTAATTAATAAGAAATCCGAATTGGTTGGTGTAGGAAGTCTCACAGATGCCCCTAAATAAATGTTTCCATCAATATCTCTAACTATTTCTGACCCATATCCTCCCTCGTAGAAGCCTTTAGTTATACTCCATTGTAAAGTTCCATTAGTATTATATACAACTATGCTATATTTATCATTTTTCGTTCCTGCAAGATATAGGTTTTCTGATGGATCTATAAGCATAGATCTGCAGCTATCAGAATATGCGCCGCCCCAAGTTCTATTCCATTGAAAAAATCCAGATTTATTATATTTAACTAAACAGAAATCTTGAGATCCCGCATTGTTACTACTCCCAGCTAAGTATATATTTTCTAACGAATCGAATACTATTGCTTGACAATGATCAGAAACAGAATCGCTCCAAGTTTTATTCCATTGAAAATCTCCAGTACGATTATACTTCAACAAACACATATCACAGCCTTGTGCTCCGAAACTCCAAGTATCTCCTGCAAGATAAATATTATCTGATGAATCTAATGCCATCGCCCAGCATATATCATTATAAGCTCCGCCCCATGTTCTATTCCATTGATAATTCCCCATGTTGTCATATTTAACAAGGCAAAAATCCTCATTATTCGGTCCTGAATTTGATCCACCTGCTAAGTAAATGTTTTCAAGAGAATCTAATCCAATGGCGTAGCAACAATCATAACCATCTTTTCCGCCATCCCAAGTTTTATTCCATTGGTAATTTCCTAAGGCATCAAACTTTATAAGGATCATATCAAAAAGGATTGAGTCGCTATTACTAATTTCACCTGCTAGATAAATATTATCTGATGAATCAATCGCAATTGCACAGCCTCGATATGAAGAACCTTCAATTGTTTTATTCCATTGATAATTTCCCGCATTATCATATTTAACAAGACATAAAGCAAGATTTTGCGAACCCCCAAAAATTTCTATCACTCCCCCAAGGTAAATATTATTTGATGAATCTAATGCAATCGCGTAGCAATAGTCAGCACCAGTCCCACCCCAAACTCGATACCAGTTATTATTATCAGACCTCCCATATTCCACGGTAAAATTTAAACTCAAAAAAATGATACTAAATAAGATTAGACTTTTAATACTCTTCTTCATATAGATTTCCCATTTATAGTAGCTTACCATTTTAATATAGACTTGAATATTTAAATATTCTTATCACAGAAAATTTGATTAGATTGACATTGCGTTTCTATCTTTTTTTTTTTTATTTATAAACTATCCTAGAAATAATAAATCCATAAGTAAACGTAATGAGAATAACCACTCATATCAATATATTGACATAGCAAATTGGATTTGATTATCTAATTGGAACCTTACTTTTTTCAAAATAAAACACTTTCTTTACTGAAACTAAAGAAAAAATGGTCTATATAAGTTTATTAAGCAATATTTCACTTATTTAAACTATGAAAATACAAATAATGACTAATACTAAGTTTGGTAATGGTAAATTGTTAGCCGAAGCTCTTAAACAAGAGTTTTCCAGCGATGTTGATGTTAATATTGCTGATGTGAAGGAGGTATCTCCTGAAAAAATCGCTGAGGATGTTCCTAATGCGATTATTTTAGGAGGAGCAATACGGGCGTTTAGAGCAGACCCAAAATCTAAGAAATGGTTAGCTAAGTTAAACAATAACCTTGAAAAATCTGGGAAAAAAATTCAATACGGGACTGGCTTTTTAACCCACTCAATGCCAACTGATAAAGTTCAGGGATATGCTACGAAATATCTAAACAAAATAGAAACCCTATCGATGATTGAAAGCACATATTCCGAATTGTTAACTGCTCGAGTTAAAGACATGAAAGGTCCAATCTTCCCTGAAGAAATGGAAAAAGCTAAAGTCTATATTAAGGATTTCATTGACTGGATCCAAAAGTAATAAATAAATCTTTAAAATTACTTTTTATTAGCTTTTCTTTGCTTGATTAGATAATAGATAAGAGCCCCTATAAATGCCCAAAAAAGGAAACCAATTATCCAACCTATCATTCTATCAAGAATTATAGCCCCATATAAGAAAGAAAACGCCGCAGCCCATTCCAAAATGATATAAGGAACATGTGTACTCAGTTTTGACCGAAAGTCGATTTTGAAAACTCTATCAAGTAAAAATTCTGCCACGAGATATAAGAGAATTAAAATGAGGTAAATAGTTAACCTCAGATCTTTACCAATTACGATATAATTTATCAAAATAGCGATAATAGGAAGTATCAGCACTGCAAGGATCACGCCAATTATTAAAACAGTCTTCATTTTCTTATTGGCCATTAATAATAGCGCACTAATCATTGAAATGAAAAAAATAAAGCCTGAAATGATAAAAATCCAATCAAAAAGATCCATAATAATTTCCCTATTAGTACTAAATTATCTTACATTTGCTAATGCTACATCGTTTTTAAATATTGAAACCATTGATTATCTCAAATAAAATACTAAATGTAATTAATTTAATGTTATGAAGAGACTCAAAATACTCAAACAAATAATCAACCCTAATCTGTATAAAAATTAAGCAAACATAAAGAAGTGGTTTAAATACCATTTCTTTTAAATTACGTGAAATAACCAAGGATGATTAATTTTTTCATCTCTTTTTTAATACTAGCATACGATTCTCGCATACATTATTATACCATTTCTTATCTTTACGGAGTTCATTAATAATATTCATGCACATAAATTCCTTATAATCACTGTATTTCTCCGGTAATTCGGTCTCTATTAATGGCATTCTTTTTATAACCTTTCTTTTAGGTCTATCCTTTTCACATACGCTACATTTTACTACCATTTTTTCACCTTTTTTTTAAAATATTCTAACGTCTATTCTATAATAGAAAACGCTTTTCTTAACACGAATTTCAAATTTTTAATAGATATTTTACATTAAACGTACTTAAAAGAATAGGTAAGTACGAACATTTAAACTTTTTAGTTTAGAATTATTGTTAGTTAAAATCTTTTATAATTATCAAGATTTTGATCTCAACATACATGATATAACACATAGAAAAAAAGCCCAATCTCCCTAAAATTTTAAATCCTGTCATTTTTTTTTCTTAAAATACCTCAATTTAACCTTACTACCCTAAAAATAACCAAGATATTTTCTAACAGAATTTTGAAGTGTATTTTTCCTAATACCAAGGTTTATTAAATTTAAAAATATATGTTACTTGCTTGAACAGAGAAAATTCAATGTTACAAGTATAAAATTAAAATTTGGTGAAAGTATGTCTAATAGAAATTATGGCAATAGACCGACGCATAAAGCTACATGTGCTGACTGCGGAAACGAGTGCGAAGTTCCATTTAAGCCTACGGAAGGCAGACCCGTTTATTGTCGAGAGTGTTATAGAAAGCATAGAAAATAATTAATTCTATTTTTTCTGAGTTTTGGTTCAACCAAAAACTTATTTTCTAACTTATGGAGTAATGATTTATTTTTTTTTATTATTTTTTTTTTGAGCTTGAGATCTATAAAGAAACCTATACCTATACAAAATAACTAAAGAATCCGCTTCAAGGCTTCAAATCCTTCAAATTTGAATAAAAAGAGCAAGACCGACTTTTATAGATATTAGTGTTTATAAATTACCATAAGAATATGAAATAAAAATTCTTTGGTAATTATTAAACATTTGTCCTCGTTAGTTGTTTTATAGAAAAAAAAAGAGCTAAAGGCAATTTAAATATTTGAATAAGTAAGGTAAATTTCGAACCAGTTCCAATTCTCACACATAATGATTAATAGAGAATTAATCAATTACACCCTCACTTAATTTTAATCCTAAATCTATTTCTGTTATATTATCTAGTGAATACATATTTAAAAAAGAAAGTAAACAAGCTAAAGTAGATTCTGCCCCTTGATTTCTGTTTATTCCAGTGGGAGTTATACTATCATAACACCCTCCAGTTTTATAATCGTAAAGAGAAA
>JAEOTV010000118.1 GCA_016839635.1 Promethearchaeota archaeon
CTTGGAGAGATCGATAGAATATATCTTTATAGCGGAATGGAATACCCACATACCAGTTGCGGTTGTTTTGAAGCAATTGATTTCTTTATTCCCGAAACAGGTGCAGGTCATGGAATTATTGATCGAAGTCATGAGGGAGTTGCTATTAATGGGCTCCCTTTTAGTGCAATGGCCAACCAGACCGGTGGTGGAAAACAAATGCCTGGGTTTAATGGGATTAGTATACAATATATTATTTCACCTAAATACCAAAAGTATGATGGAATAAATTCAGGATTAGACAGTGGAATTTACACAATCGTATGGATGGGTAAAACAGTTAAAGATCGAGTTTATGAATTCCTTCCCGAAGATCTAAGAGATAAAATTGCTACTGAGGAGGAAGTCGCAGATTTGAGTAAATTAACTGCATGGCTAGAAAAAGTTGGTCATCCAATTATAGAAACTGAAGAATACAAAGCTGCTACGGTTGGAGTCGAAGAAGAGGAAGAATGGGAAGAAGAAGGCGCTATGGTTCCAATGGGAACTGTTGGAATGACTATCCCCGGTGTTGGTGGAGCTGGAGGATTCAAAGTAATATTAAAGAACTGTAAGATCCACGCCGAATCAATTATCATCAAAAAAATTGACCCTAAGCGAAAACGAAAGTAAATTTTTTTCTTATTTTATTTTTTTATTCATTATTTTTAACAATAATATAGATTTATCTTTGCTCAAATAATCTCCATTTTATTTGTATTTTTTTAAATTTTAACAATTTTGGAAAACTAATTCTCCACTTATCAGATGGTTTCTAAATAGATTTAAATATATAAGATTTCATTTTATACAATAGAGAAAAGAAAATTCGCCTTAGCTTTATTTTCGAGTTTTCAAATAGAACCAGCATTTTTCTCTTTAGTATTATAAAATAGGTTGAGGTTTTCGATTTCTAAAAGAATCGAATTCAGGTAATTATTAATCATAATATTTAGAAAAGAGGGGGTATGTTATTGGAGAATTAGCTTATAAAATTTGCATTTTTGGAGAAAGTGGAGTAGGAAAAACCACATTAGCTCAGCGATTTCTTAAAGGGTATTTTGACGAAGATATTAAACTTACTATGGGAGCAGAGATATTTGTAAAATTTCTAAAAATGGGAGATAAAAGAATAGTGTTGCAAGTGTGGGATTTTGGTGGAGAAAAGGAGTTCCATTTTTTACTGCCTTTATACTCTAGAGGATCTTCTGGAGGAATCTATATGTTTGATCTCACTAGAATTGAAACTTTAAATAGAGCTGAAGATTGGTTAGATACATTTAAAAGTGGTTTATCTCCTGAAAAAAAAGATGTTCCAATCATATTGGTTGGGGGAAAGATGGATCTTAAAGATCAGATAGTAGATTCACAGAACGAGGCAGAAAAAATAAGGAAGCAATACAATTTATTTAAGTATATAAAATGTTCATCAAAAACAGGGGAAAACGTGGAATCTATTTTCGAATCATTATTGAAAAGAATTTTAGAAGATTTTAAGTTACTCTAAATGATTAAATACTCTGTTTAAATATTAATAATTGAATCTGGGAAAAAGAGATAATATTTATAGAACTTAAAGTATATTAAAATTAGTAAAATTCAAATTCAGCTTAAATTTTTATTTTTTAGTATAGGAAATGCTCCTTCAAATTGAAGTAGGTAAAGAATTACAATTTTTGGCTTATCTATTACCAGTAATTATAGGTATTCAGTTAGCTTTTTATTTTTTTTACCAGTATCGCAAAATTCAAGATATAACCCTTCCCTTAAATCGAATTCTACTAGCTTTTGGCTCATTTATTATATTTATAATAGTAGGTCCATTGCTAATACAAATTTCAAGAAATATCTTTCAAGAGGGATTCTTATATGATTTTTTTTTAAGAATGGGCTGGTTTTTCTCTTTTTTTTCTACGATAAGTATCTCTGGATTTATAATTAGACATGACTTTTCAACAATAATTAATCTTAACATAGCAAAAATTTTGATGGTTTTAAATTTAATACCGATTATTATGGTTTTTATAGTACCATCAATCAATTCACCATTTTTTATTGCGAGTATTATTTTTGTTGTATTAAATGGATTGTACATATTAAGATTTCAATTAATTCTAATTAAAAGATCAGTAGGTAATATTAAAAATAAATTTAGATTCTTTTTCATAGGAGCAGTAGTAAGTTTATTTGCTTTATTCTTTGCAGCATTAGTTGGCTTAGGGATTTTAGCACCGATTATTAATGAAATAATCTATTCCATAGGAGTAGGTGAATTATTAATAGGCTTTATTATTATTTGCTTTTCTGTATATAATTTTCCTCCGTTTTATGAATTTGAATGGAGAAAAAATCTCTTGAAATTATTTATAATTAATGAACAAACTAACTCTTGTCTTTTTAGTTATGATTTTATTGAAATTTTTAATGCTGATAGCATAAAGAGTCAAAAACGGTTAAATCAATATGATAAATTTTTTACTAAAGGAATATTGGGGATTGAGAGTGTAATTAAAACTATTACAGGAACCAAGAATGAAAAAATAAATAAGATTAATCAAGAAGGAGGACACATCTTCTTAGAATATGGAACTAGCCCTCCTAATATTCTATATATCTTAGTAGTAGAAAAGGACTTAATTAGTACTCTTCATCTTTTAAAATCTATAAGATTAAAGTTTGAAACTTTTTTTAAAGAGATTTTATTAGATTTGGAACATTTAATGGAAGAGCAAGAGAAAATATTTAGTAGTTTTGACAAAATTATAAATCAAATTTTACAGGAATAAAAAAATTATTATGGTGTTTACCGAATTTCCCATAACTGGATCATTAAGATTTGTCTTATTAGTTTTGGATTGGATTTTCGTGATTTTTTCATGTGAAATAGGGATATTTTTTGTTGTTAAGTACAAAAAACAACCAAGAGAACTTAAAAATTCACAAGATTTAGGGTTTTGTAGTTTATTTTTTGGATTTTCATTAATGAGGTTCTTCTTTTTAATAACTAGCTTCTATTTTTTTGATATAATCGTTTCTCCATTTCTAATATGGGCCTATGGGAATCTTAGATGGTTAAATTTAAATCTTGGATATTTTTCAATAATGTTGGGTATTCTATTTTTTTCATACTTTATGGAAGAATATAAAAAATTCTTATTTAGGAAATATTTCTTTACATATTGCTTTGCAATTCTATTATCATTTTTTTTGATTTTATTTTTCTTCAACCTAGAAATTATCAATTCTTTTTCAATTCTATCATGGCCATTGTTCCTTGTGTTTTTTATCTTATATGCTAAAGATCTTGGAAAAAAATTGAAGAATCAAGAAATCATTCCTCATGGATTCTTAAAAATGATATTAATATTGATATTTATTTTGATAGGTTATATCTTTTCAATGGATTTAATTGTTCAAATTTTAGGCTTTACTTTTCGATTAATAGGAATTTTTCTTCAATTAATAGCTATCAGTCTTTTCTTTATATTTTTTAGAAAACTACCACCTTTTTTTGAACTTGATTGGCAAGATAAAATTGAAAGCATATTTATCTTGAATAAAAATGGAATTTGTTTGTATAATCATTCTTTCACCGACATTGCAGAAGTATTGGATAGGCAGTTCATATCTGGGACTATAGCTTCCATGAACATAATGTTAAATGAATTAATTAATGGTCCACATAATGAAATTTTAGTTTTGAGGAAAAAAGGAAAAATTACAAATATTTTTTTAGGGAATCATATTACGGGGGTTTTAATTAGTAAAGAAGAATTGAATTATTTTAAATACAATTTAAAAAAACTAGTCTTAAAGGTGGAAGATATATATAAAAGAGTTCTGGTTAATTGGAATGGAGATCTTTCTGTATTTAATTCAATTAAGAATATAATTAATGAGATTTTTAGCCTTTAGTTTTTTTATCAAAAAGATTACAAAAGATCGATTATTTGTAGTTATCCAAGTGTTTTTCTAATATCATCATATTTCGATATCATTCAAGATTATTAATTCCATTTTAAAATTTTATTATAATATATAAAATTTAAAGAGTCCATAAGGTTTAGCCCAAAAATTTCGACAAAAATCTATCCTTTACAAGATTGTCGTGCTATCGCGACGGAATATCTTTTTAAGGCCTTATATTTAAATATGAAAATTTCGTCGTGTATTAATGGTATTCTTATAAGAATATTGTTAAAGAGCGATTTGGTTTAATTAACATCACTATTCGTCATAATATATTATGTTGATTCGAGAAGCTGGTATACTCTTCCATGGAATTCCTATTATATTCACTAGCTATCATAGGGCTAGTAAAAATCAAACTAATTTAGTTTGTTCAAGTGGATTAATGAGTGGACTCTTGAGTTTTGCCGAATGTTTGATGGAACCAGTAGAATACTTTGAAAGTGATAAATATACCTTAGTTTTTAAGAAAGGTATAATAAATGATTTGTTTAGGGATGTTCAGGAAATTGTTGCTTTCATAGTTTTGGATAAAGATAATAGACTTGAAAAATATTTAAAAAAAACTGTTTTACCTTTATTAGAAAAATTATTAAATAGGTTTATTTCTCATTTTGATGGATCTAATCTTACGAAAGTTGGCCAGTTTGAACCGTTTAAAAGAGAAATTAATAAAATTTTCGGAACAGGTACACAAACCTTTGAAGAAAAAGTGATATCTCTTTTTACATAATTAAAAAAATAAAAAATAACGAGACAAGGTATTTTCCAGCACTTTTTTATAATTTTTTTGTAAACTCAATTTATATTTTAAGAGTTGAGAAAAGATTTAATATTAATTTTCAAATTGATTTTTTAACAATTTAAATAGAGGTTTTATTGAGTCTACACAATTTATATCTGACAAAGTGTAATTACCATTTGGATAATATGCTAGTATTATTGAATCAAATAAAGTCGAATTGATGTTATTAAATCCAACATCATAACCCACGATTTTAAATCCCTTCTTTAATGCAAGAGACATTGAAGATATTCCATTTTCGGTAGTCGGAACTTTCCATAGGATTGTTCTCCAATTCCTATAAGTATTTAATAAATGATTAAGAGATTTTTCTTTAATATAACCAAATAATTGCACATTTGCCATATAATGATCTTTAGAAACACCGTAAAGTTCATATCCTTTACTTTTTTTCTCTTTTTTAAGAATTAATGTATCGTCTTTCATTTTTTTAACTTGAGTTCTAATATATTCATATAGGAAGATTAAATCTTCATTATCTATTAGAAACACATTTTTATTCCTTTTCTTCCATAGGTTTCTAAAAATCATTGAATAAAGTACTGCAGATTCTTCAAATTGGGGAGAACATGGGTTATTGTCATCAAAATCAAAATATCTGTTATCTGTTAATTTAAGGTGACTAGGAATTATACTATAAGGTATCGCACCGGCATTTTGAGCAGAGGTTTGAACTTGAGTCAATGGAGCACGAACTTCAATATTTAGTCTTAAAACATCTTTAAATTGAGGCATTTTTGTAACTGTTATAAGCCCTGCAGCCGCCAAATTTGTTGTAATTCCTTGCTTCCGATAATCTTTCTTCACAATTAAACAACCAGCGTGGGCGATGTATCTTTTTTTTTCAACTAAAGCACAACCAACTGTCACGTTATTTTCTAATAAATCGCTTAGGACCCAATATTTATTAGGTTTTGAGATGTTGCTTTTTAAAAGTTCGATATCGTAAACAAAAGGATAAGGATATTCATAATGATAGCTTTCTTTGAACAGAGATGAGATAATTGGAGCGTCTTTTGGAGTAGCAAACCTTAATCCATATTCCTGTCCATTTCTAAATATAAATTTTTGAAAATAAGCATCCTCTTCTTGAAGATCTATTTCTTTTTTAGTGATGGTTGCCATCCTAATATCCCGATCTATTTTTAACTAGTTAATTAATTCTTCTTGGAGGAGTATATAAAATTTTCTATTTTTTAACGTGAAAACAATTAAAAATAAGTTACAGAATAAAGTTCCTGAAAAACAATGCGAATTATTAAATTCAAGAAATAAGGATGAAATTCTACTTTTTTAATTCAACTCCAATCCCATAATACATCATATATCCCCAGATTATTAATGAAATATTTAGTACAGTAATTATCAATTTAAAAGGATGTTCAGGATCCAAAATATTAGATATACACGATAAATAAAAAGTCACAGTTAATCCTAAAAAGCCTACTAAATGATAAAACCACTTTCTTTTCAATGCCTTTGTTTCAAACCGAGAATAGATTTTAAAATTTGTATAATTTATCGGAATAAGTGTAAAAATAGTCATTATCGAAACTATATAAGTAAAAAAAATTGGACCCCATTTTGGAACCCTACCAATTATCTGGACTCCTAAGAATGGTACAGTATCAATATCAAATATTTCTCCTAATAATACTAATATTAGCATACCTGCGAATAGTAAGATCCCATAAAATAAAATATACCTATTTTGCCTTTTTACAGAATAAATAAGAGTTGATTCTAGTATTATCAAATTTGCGATAAGAAGAAAGACTGCTCCAAAAAATATAAAGTAATTAGTTAAGAAATTAAGGATTTTTATAGTTAGTTCATATTGTAATGGAGCATAAATCATATTAAAAACAAAAGCAATTGTTAGACTAATATAAAATCCACTAATGACAAGATTTAAGCGTTGTCTTCTTCTTCTTAAAACGTTATAAGTAATTATTGAAAAAAAGACTACTAAAAATCCTAAAAAAACATAAATCAATACCAGTCTTGGTATTTCAGCTTGATATAACGTTTTTTCCACCAATAAGATTATTATTAACTTTTATATGTAGTATATTGTTTTCTCATAAATATATAACTATATCCTTATCGCTTTAAAATCAAATATTAAGCCAAATAATATTTCAAAAAATTGTCATAATTACATATCAGAATTTTTAAAAATTAAGTAAATTACAAGAATTCGATCAAGAGCAATTTGTAAAAGAGTGATGTTGAGTACACCAAAAGTCAATAATTTAATAGTTATATGGTCAGAGTTATATTAATAGTTATTTGTTAATACCAACATTTAGCTTAAAATATACAGAAAAATAGCTTATTTTTTTTTATCAAATTGAGCGACTTAAATTTTTAAGTCTTTTACTAATGCCCCAATCTTTCATGAGACGTGCCACACTTATAGGCAAATAATGTTCCCATTGTTTATCATTAATCATATCTTCACGGATGTCACTGGAGCTAAGCCCTTTATTCTCAATTTTGACTTCCCATAGAACATGAATTTTTAATCCTAAAGATTCAAAAAATTGCTTTTTTTGTCTTCCCCAGTCATCATAAATTGTTAAAAAGAAGACAGCCTTTAGTGGAACATAATATTTAAGTAATTCTGGAACGTTTATAGGGAATGGAACAATTGCAAATTCCGAATATTTTAAGCCTTGCTCTAATAATGCAGCTTGTAACATTAAATAGCGTTCGTAATAAGTTAATGGATTAGCTATTGAAGTACTTCTATGGGGATTTGCTTTCGAATCTCTTGTCAATGAAGGATCTGGATTAGTAATACCTACTATGAGATGATTACATAGATGTTTACCTGCTAAGAGATATTTCACATGATCGTTATGTAATACTTGGAATCTACCATGAATTACCCCTAGTTCATATTCGACTTTTTTCTCTTGCATTATTATAGTAGGGTTATTTTCACATTTTTATATTTTTAACTAATTTTATCAAGTAAGTTTTTTCACTACATTTTCAGACTTTTAACCTTTAAAAATTTGAATAAAATAAGTAATATATTATTTCGATTTTAAATGTAAAAATGTTATAGAAATGATTTCAGATAATCAATTCAAATCTAAATTTGAAAGTTTTTATAATAAATCTATTAATACTCAAAATATTACCCGATTTATTCATGCAAGCGATATTCACTTAGGTAGTCATCAATATAGAAATGAATACCGTTCAGATGATTTTATTAGAGCATTTCAAGAAATCTTAGAATTAGCAATTGAAAATTATGTTGATTTTATCATATTGGGTGGTGATGTATTTACATCTTTAGAAATGCTTCCTGAAAAACTAACAAGAATTGTTAATATATTGAAAGATTTCAAAGAATTTACAAATAGTTCAATTTTAATTATAGCAATAGAAGGTAATCACGATATCCGTAAGTTTTCAAGAGGATTCAGATTCGAACGACGAGGTCAGTCATGGTTAAAACTTTTAAATAGCTTAGGGTTGATAGTCCTTCTTGATGCTAATTTAGAAGAATCTCCAGAAGAATTGCTGAAACCTTATAATATTGATACTAAAAAAGGTGGAAAAATACAGATCAAAAATATAGTGATTTATGGAACTCGTTACCTTGGGGAACAACCAATTTCTTTTCTTTCAAAAATTAGAAAGGCGATCGTTAAAAAAAATGGTCTATTTAACATTCTTTTGCAGCATTTTGGCATTGAAGGTCAGATGAATAATGTTCCAGGAATTAAACTAGAAGATGTTCAACCCTTACGGCATCGAGTAAATTATTTAGCTTTAGGTCATTTTCATAAGCAATTTATTCTGGAAGATTGGATCTATAACCCGGGTTCTTCAGAAGCTGTATGTTCAATGGATAATTCCTATAAACGAGCTGTTTTTTTAGTAGAAATTTCAAAAAGGTTTGAGAGATTTGTAAAAAAAGTTGAAATAATTCAATTAGTAAACCGAAAATATTTATGGGAAACAATTTGTATCAATTTTGAAATGAGAAATAAACATGAAATTGAAAAATTTATAATTAATAAACTAAAATCCTCATTAAAATATCTGAATTATGATTTTCATCCATCTACTCCTCAAATGCCGATATTATATTTGATCTTAAAAGGAATAAAACCCTTAAAATCATGCAAAATTAACAAAAAAGACCTAAGTCTCAAAATTTGTAATAAATTCCCTATTGTAGATGTTAGAATTTATCAAAAATTTGTGAAATCACTTAAAACTTTAGATAATTATATATTGACCTAATAATTTTTGATTGAATTTTAATTGTTTTTTTAAACGTTTATTAGTAAATTCAATTAAAATACATATTATGAAGATTCAATCTTTAATAAAAAAAAATAAATTTTTCACGATTATTTCTATTGCTTTCCTAATATGGCTTGTTTTCCTTGTAATTTTATCTATTTTTGGACAAAGAACGGTAATATTCTATGATGCTCTTGGACAAGTTGATGTTTCATCAGAATACTCAAGTAAATTGCCATTGCTGAGATATTTTGTCGAGCCTTTTTATGTACTTGCTTACATTTTAGAAATGGAATTCACATGGATGTTTCTTTTCTTAATATTTTATCCAATTCTAAGAGGAATCTATTTGTATTTAAAGAAAAGGGGGATGTTTAGTTCAGATAAATATAGATATATTACTTACCCAATAGCAGATATCATTTATTTTTCTTTTAAAGTGTTGAGTCTTTCTATTTTGACAGTTGGGATTTATATCCTTGTTGGATTTATTGCTCAAGGCTATTTTTTTGTGAGTAGATATTTTATGGTACCTGTTCAAATAGCGGTTCATTTAAGTATGATTCTCATTTTCATCAAGATTGGGTATACTATTCTCAAATTTTTTCATCTAAAACTGTCGCTTAACTTATCTAAGAAATTATTAAAACGAAAACCAAAAAGAAAGTCAAAAAAACAAACTATAAAGCGAGAAACTGTATATTATATTGGAATCGGTGCGATACTACTCAGTGCCAATATTGTGCTTATATCTACTCCTTTTCCCACTCATGAAATAATTCCGGCAATACCACTCGAAGATGACGAATTTTTGTTCGATTTCCACGTTCACACTACCTTTAGCGATGGTTGGCTAACTGTTGAAGAAAGAATTGACTGGTATATAAAGCAAGGAATTTCGGGGGCTGCTTTTTCTGATCATGACAATATTAGAGGTGCTACAATGGCTCAAAAATATGTTGAGGATAATAATTTAGATTTTGTGGTTCTAATAGCGGAAGAATGGACTAATAACGCAATAAAACCCAAACTCCATATGAATTATTTTGGCCTCGCTGAAGAAATTGTACCCCTTCAATCATACACTCCAGGTGGACCTTTAGCCTTGAACGCCTCAGATACAATAAACTACGTAAAAGCAAATGGAGGGTATATTACTGTTAATCATTATAATTATGATCCTAATCCTAAAAGTGGTTTTGGTGCTCCATATACATTGACTCAATTAAGAGATTGGGGTGTTGATGGGTTTGAGATTGTTAACGGAGGAAGTTATTCGGGGAAATATTTACAAATACGACAGTTTTGTCTTGATAATAATCTGACATGTATAGGAGGCTCGGATATCCATACAAATGAAGATTTAAATACTTTCATTAAACTGAGGCTGGATGATCCAACAAATTTAACCGTAACAAATATTTTTGAAACATTAAAAAAAAATACTCATCAAGTAATTGCTATTGTTCTTAATCCCAAAGTAGTAGATTTCCCAAGTGATTTGAATGATTTTGGATTTTACGTGTTAGAGGATTTTATCAATTATATTTTAAATATGGATGTCTACCAAGCTCTATCTTGGATCCTTTGGTCGACTATTGGATATACTATATTATTCTTACTATATCGAAAAGTCAAAAAGACAGATCTAAGGATCTTAAAGAATAAAATCGTTTAAGAAATCGAAGTTCAAGATACTATTGATAAGCATTTTAAACATTAAAATAAAGTAAAGAGTTAGATCTCAAATAATTTTTTAAATATAGTAGTGAGTATTATCTTCGTTATAATTATCATTGTCATCCTCGTTGTCATCATCATCTTTTCCGAGGAATTTCTTATAGAAGTATTTTAACATATCCTCTGGATCACCCTTAAAATCTTTAAGATCTCGGGGATCAATCTTTATAATACTACCTCTTTTTAATGGTATTACTTTATCGCGAAGCTCTTTCTCCATTCTCTCTTGATTTCTTTCATTTAAAAGTAGTTCTTTTTTCATTAATTCTTTTAATTCATTTATTACAAGCTTATCTAAATAATCAGGTTCAAATTCTAATAGTGCTTCGAGGCTATAGAATTTAGTAATTCTTTTGAGTGCCTTCTCCTTTTTGAATTTTGGAATTTGATTTATACTTTCAAGATTTAGTTTTGATATTATATTTAACCAATCGAGTTTTACAGTCCAGGATAATTGTTTGTTATCTTCTTCCATCTTTTAAAGGTTAGGTTTTATAATTTTAAAAATTCTAGATAGGAAATAAACTTTTTTCTAAGATTCTTATATTATATCCAACCAATGAACCTTATAAATTTATTGATTTCAATCTATAATATTCAAAATAAGATATTATATCAAGGTATTTGACAATATTAAGAGGAAATTATATAAAAGATATTCAGAATATTAACGTAAGGGCGGTAATTTAAGATTAGCCACTTTGAATAAATTCTCGAATTTTTGAAGATACAAATTCAGGAGCATCATGAGTTATCCAATGAGAAGATTCTTCATTCCTTTCTATTCGTAAATCCTTCACATAATTAGACAACCCATCTAATAATTGGGGAGTCAAAAATAAATCTCTCATCCCCCAAAGTACTAAAGTAGGAACATTAATGATTCCTGTCCATCCTTTGAAACTAGAATTTGCCCTATAATAATTCACTTCTCCTTCTATTGCTCCCGGTTGAGACCACGCTTCAATGTATTTTTCCTTATCAAAATCGCTAAAGTTTTTTGTAAAAACAAATTTTCTCAGCTGTTCATAGTTATTTTCAATAATAAATTTCTCTCCATTAGGTTTATAAAATTCGAAAATATAGAAACTTGCTTCTTGTTGTTTTTTATCTGTTCTTAACTTCTGAGAGAAAATTTTATGGTGAGGTGAATTTAATATAATCAACTTATTTAATAACTCTGGATATTTTTCGGCAAAAATCCAAGCTACAGCTCCACCCCAATCATGTCCTGCGAGGTTAAATTTTCCTAATCCCAAGCTCATAGTTAATCCTTTAATATCTTCCACCAAAATCTCTACTTTATAGTTTTCCACTCCTTTCGGTTTGTCAGATAAATTATATCCTCTCATATCAGGGATGATTAATTTGAAATTATCCTTAAGAAGTGGAATTACTTTTGACCAACAATACCAGAATTCAGGAAAACCATGTAACAAAACTAAAGGTTCTCCAGATCCAACAATGACTGTATGAAGCTTTATCCCATTGGTTTCAATAAATACTTCTTCTATTTTATTTAGGATAGCCATAATGGTTGCAATGTAAAAAGCTATTTAATCTTTAATGAAATACGACTAACAGAAAAAATAATATTATAAAAATAGGATAAAAATTAGAA
>JAEOTV010000119.1 GCA_016839635.1 Promethearchaeota archaeon
AACATGATTAAGAAAGAAATGCCTTTAGAAGAACTTAAAAAAGAAATTCATGACTTTTTAGATAAGAGGAAGGTATTAGTTCTTTGTACATGTAGTAATAACATTCCACGTGCTACTCCTATGGATTTTTATACAGAGAAAAATAGTTTAAACATTTACGTTGGCCCTGCTCCAGGAAGAAAAATAAAGAATATAGAAGAAAATCCAAATATTAGTATAGGTATATATACTCCAATGTCTGAGGGCAAAATTCAAGGAATGCAAATAACAGCTTCAGGAAAAAAAAATTTGAACTTCTTAAAAGAGGGAGATGAAGAATTTGATAAAGCACAAAAAATTGTACGAGGAAAGAGAAAACTGATTTTAAAGATAATACCTGAAAAAATTGAACTCTTAGATTACGATTTTGTTAAAAAGGGGTATTCTAGAATGCAGATTTTGGATTTATAAAAAACTGCATAATTCAACTTTAAATTTCCTAACTTAAAACCAAAGTATAAATCATCGTATATCCCAAAGTAAGGAAGAGGTGCAATGTTGCAAACAAAGCACCGTTTTTTAGGAGACGTCTATAGTTCAAATTTGCTACTTTATATTTTTTTGCTAATGATAGAGTGAGAATATCACAGGCGGAACCTTGGGGTAAAAAATTACCGGCCATATTAACACCGGCTATGAAAGCAATGATGATTGGATTAGGAAAGAAACCTTGTCCAATGAGTGTCGAAAAAATCGGGAGAAGGATGATAGTGACTGGTGTACCCGCAAGAAATGCGGATAAGAGTGAAGAGATGCCTAATGTTATCAATACAGCAATATAAATATTATTATTTGAAATATTCACTAAACCAGTGGAAATTAAATCTGAAAAGCCAAATTGTGATAAAGAGTTTGATAGAATAAACAAAATCGCAAACACTATAATTATCCTCCACGAGATTTCACTCTTAAGATCAGAGAAATTAGTTTTTTTAGAATGAATAAGTAGAAGAGCAGCTGCAGATATGATTGCTACTAAAGCAGGTTCGAACCCTAAGAACATTAAAATAAACATAATAAGAATAGTACTAATTGTCATTGTAAAGTACTTTTTATTTTGGATAACAATTTCAGGTTCGAGTATTTCTAATAAAATCTTCTTGTTTCTTTCAGTTGGTTTTTCTTCTTTTTTCAAAATTAACCTATCTATCAAGAAAATTGTGGATATTAACGCTATTACAAATAAAATACCCATATTGGCAAGATATTCACCAAATCCCCATCCAAATTCATTACCGATAATTAAGTTTTTCAAGCTTGAGACAGGAGTTAGTATTGCACCAACATTTATTGTTATGGTCATCCCCATCATATAAGTACCAGCAGGAATTTCTAAAACTTTGCATGTCCTATAGATCAATGGAATTAATATCAATGAAAGAGTTAAATCTTCAATAAAGGCTACTATTATAGCTGTAAACAGACAAATCATATAAAAAAATGATCTGTTGTTCCCTTTCGTAATGTGAATTAATTTAATGGCTAAGTATTCTAAAACTCTGTCACTTGTAGCAAAAAAGACAACTATCTGCATGGCGAATATAAAAATTAATGTATTAAAATTGATAAATCCAAGAATTTCTTCCTCTTTAATACCAAGTATTAGCATTGAAACTACTGCAATGGCTCCTATGATTAATGCAATAGGAAAAAAATCGATCTTATCTTGGGAAAAGAAAGCCATCAAAATGGCAAATAAAACCAAGATTAGCAATATTGCGGGTAAATTCATTCAATAAAAAGAAATGGTTTTTATTTTAAAAAGTATCACTTAGAATCAGATTTAAGATAAGTAAAAAAAAAAAATATTAAACCTAAATAAAAAGTTTGATCATTTCTTCTGCATCCATTAATAATTCAGGATAGTATCTGTAGCCATCCACAGTAGCATATAAACTATATCTCTTACCAAGTGCTTTCATCGTTTCCTTTATTTTGTCATCTGGAAACTCATACACGGCATATGATTTATAGTAACCATCTGAAGATACTACAGTCCAGTTATGAATTTTTTTTACAAAATCGGGGTATGCTGGTTTTTCTTTTGACATATACACTTTTAGTAATTCTCGGGCCTTATTCGGTGGGTACCAACCTGTAACTAACATATGAGCCATTTGATTTCTACCTAAGTTTATAATTCTAAATTAGACTTCTTTGTAAGTAGAAATTAATTCTATTATTTAAAAGCTTTACTTGCAAACTGCTACTGAAAAAACTGCTATAGATTACCAAATACATAAATAAGAAAATGAGTAATAAAATTGTTAAGAAATAAAATACTAAATGAAATTATTATAGCAGAATAATTATTCTTTTAATTATTAAAATAGTTTAGATTGTCATAGTTTGATAAAATTGCTCTCAGATAAAGAACAACTAGAACTTAAGGATGCTCACACAGATAAAGAGTTAAAACAAGTATTTAAAAAAATAGCCTCAAGAAATCCTGATGCCTATTTTCCTACTAGTGAACTTAGAGAGTTAGGTTATATGAGGAAAAATTGTGAATGTTGTGGCAAATATTTCTGGACGATACTCAAAGAAAGGAATGTTTGTGGAGATCCTGTGTGTGCAGGAGGTTTTCAAGTTGTAGTTGATAATCCTTCTAAAATAAAATTATCTTTTATAGGTGTTTGGGAAAAAATCGTTGAGATTTTAGAACCTCGAGGTTACGTTCCAATTAAGAGATATCCTTGTGTAGCTCGATGGAATCCAACATCTGAGTTTACAATTGCATCTATATCAGCATTTCAGCCTTATGTTATAACAGGAGAAGTAGAACCCCCTGCTAAAAAGTTAATAATCCCTCAATTTTGTTTGAGATTCAATGATATTGAAAATGTTGGAATAACAGGCTCTCATAATACCGGATTTGTGATGATTGGACAACATGTGTTTGTATCTCCTGAAGAATGGAATCAGGGGGAACTTTTTATGGATATACATGACTTTATTCATGAGGGTGTAGGTTTACCAAAGGAAGAAATAACAATACATGAGGATTCATGGGCAGGTGGTGGTTCATTTGGATGTAGTCTTGAATTTTTTAGTAGAGGAGTAGAACTATTTAATCAAGTCTATACTATGTTTGAACAAACCCCTGAAGGACCACGCGAACTTAAACTTAAAATTCTTGATATGGGACTAGGTCAAGAACGTGTTGCATGGTTCTCTCAAGGCACTCCTAACATGTATGAAGCCATTTTTCCATATGTTTTATCAAAATTAAGAAAAATCACAAAAATTGAGTTGGACTTAGAATTATATAATAAATTTTCACGGTTTTCAGCTTATTTAAATGTTGATGAAGTTGATGATATGGATGAAGCTTGGAATCGAGTTGCTAAAGAGTTAAAAGTTGATTTAAAGGAATTAAAACATAAGATATTGCCAATGACGGCACTTTATTCCATCGCTGAACATGCACGTAGCCTACTTTTTGCCATAAATGATGGGAAGCTTCCCTCAAATGTTGGCGGGGGCTATAATCTAAGAGTTATTTTCAGACGTGCTATAAGTTTTATCGATAAATTTAATTGGGAAATTAATGTCACCGATGTCTGTCAATGGCATGCTGAAGAATTAAAGGGGATCTTCCCCGAGGTTTCAGAACATTTAGATGAAATTCGAGAAATTCTGAATGTTGAAAAGGAGAAGTTCTATGCAACTAAGCAAAAGGCGGGTAAAATTATTGAAAAATTATTGAAGAAAGGCGAGATATCCACCGATACTTTAATAGAATTATATGATTCTAATGGTATAAGTCCAGATATGGTAAAAAACGCAGCTAAAAAATATGGGATAAAAGTAAACGTGCCAGATGATTTTTATAAACAAGTAGTTGAAAGCCATGAAATCTCTGAACAAGTGCATGCAACAATAAAAGAAATTGAATTGGACTTAACAGGTATCCCAGAAACAAAATCTCTTTACTATTATGACTATACTGAAAATTCTAATGAAGCTAAAGTTTTAAAAATCATTGATAAAATGGTTGTATTAGATAAAACAGTAACATATCCTACATCAGGTGGTCAACTTCATGATGTAGGAACGATAAATGGACAAAAATTTTTTAATGCTTTTAAACAAGGTAATTACACGGTTCATGTTTTAGATAAGAAACCTAATTTTAAGGAAGGAGATATCGTTAAAGTAGAAGTTGATAAAGAATGGCGTAGTCAACTCTCCCAACATCACACAGCCACTCACATTGTAAATGCGTCAGCAAGAGACGTTTTAGGAAGCCATATAAATCAAGCAGGGGCTAAAAAAACTTTAAAAAATTCTCATTTGGATATAACTCATTATGAACAAATTCCAAGAGAAAAATTACTCGAAATTGAAAAGAGAGCAAACAAAATAGTTAAAGAAGGAATAGATATTAATCTGAGTTTCATCCCACGTGCTGAAGCAGAAAAAAAATATGGAATGACAATATACCAAGGAGGAGCTGTTCCTGGAAAAAATTTAAGAATTGTTGAGATACCAGGAGTTGATGTTGAAGCTTGTGGAGGTACACATTTAAATAATACTTCAGAAGCAGGTTACATCCATATTACAAAATCACAAAAAATTCAAGATGGCATTGTAAGACTTACATTCACCGCTGGTAAGGCCACAGATGAGTTAAAAGAAAAACATAAAAAAATCCTTGAAGAATTAAAGAATATTTTGAATGTTGATCGTAAGCAACTTGTAGCCCGTGTAAAGGAGTTATTTGAAAAATGGAAAAATTTAAATAAAGCGTTAAAAACTGGTAAGATAGATGAAAAGGATTTACAATTAATCTCAGACGAAACATTTGAAGGTGATGTTCTTTCAGAAATTTCTCAAATACTTGGAACTAAAAAAAATGATGTACCTTCTAAGGTTCAAAAGCTATTGGAGGAATGGGAAGATAATAAAGAGAAATTACGTAAGAGAGATATTGGTGTTTATTTAAGTCAATCATTTGCTGAAGGTTTATATAATAAAGCTGAACGACGTGATCCTTTTCCTTTAATTTATCATACTTTTAGTAATATCGCTCAAAGTGATTTAAATAATATAAGCGTAAACGTTCAAAAGAATATAGATAATTCTATTAGTTGGTTATTTGTCAATGTTGGAAAAGGAACATATGTTGCTGGAATGATGTCTCCGAAAATTTCTGAAAAATCTGATATTAGTTTGAATAAATTTGTAAGAGAAGAACTACATGATTATGAATTCAGAGGAGGCGGAAAAGATACGTATGTATCGGGTTATATAAGTAGTGAACAAGGAAAAACTGATACTGTAGCAAATCACTTTGAAAAAACCTTTAATAAATATATTGATAAAAAATGTAAGAAGGAAAAAAAAGAAAAAAAATAATTTACTCATTGTAAAATCTTCGCTAAAAACATTTTTTATCTATATAGACTATATAGACATTATATAATATGATGAAAACGCTTAAAACTCTAAATTTTTTATTTAATAAATAAGAGAAAAAAAGAAACTATATATTAAAAAAATAATAAAAAATGTTTAATCAATATCTATTAACCTTAATAGGTCAAAAAGAAGAATATAAAAAACTAAAGAAAGAAGTTAATATAACACCTCTCGGAAAATCAATTGAAGGTATTATAAAAAAGATTAATGATGATATTGATAAGATAACTCAATTAAATCAAATTGAAAGTCTATATTAAAATGACATATTTAGAGGAAAAAAATATTATGAAACCTATATTTGAAGAGTTTTGTTGTCCACATTGTGGAGAATTACGCTATGTGAATGTTAATGGTATTTGTTATGATTGTAATAATGAAATTACTCTTTTAGCATTAGCAAAACAACGTAAATTATATCGTAAACTCGATTTTTTGAATCATTCTCTCACTGCAGAGATCTAGAACTTTTCTATTTTTTTTGAATTTTGTTTAGAAACTTAAAGATTTTATTTTTATATGTGAATAATTCTTCATTAAAAACATTTTAAATTTAAAACTTATTATTAATTTTAAATAAATAATGTTAAATTTCTTCTAATATGTATATAATATGAGAGGGTGTAGAAAATTTGGTTGAATTAATACATATCAGTGACCTCCATTATGGGAGTGAGTTTAGAGAAGACCTTATTGAAAATATTATTAGTTATATTAAGGAACATCGTCCAGATGTTGTCGTATGCACTGGGGATATTGTTCATAAGGGTCGGGTTGTTCAAATTAGAAATTTTCTCCCTTATCTTAATCGTATAAAGGAACTTTCTAAGTTTTTAGCAGTCCCAGGTAATCATGATGCTAAAAACTCCGGTTTAATATTTTATGAGAAACTTATAGGACCTAGACGCTCAAGGTTAATTCTTGAGGACAAAGATACTATTATTGTTGGTGTTTGCTCTGCTAGAGATGATCTAGCACACGGAGAGATCGGAGATGAACAATTAGATTGGATTGGACGCCAGTTTAATAAAAACTTGGAAAATAGAATAATTGCATTACATCATCATCTAATTCCTATTCCAATGTCTGGACAAAAATTCACTACAGTTCGAGATGCTGGAGAGATTTTAGAACTCACCCAATTATTTGAAATAGATTTGGTTTTAATGGGACATCGCCATGTTCCTCATGCTTATACAATTTCTTGGAGGAATTCATCAAGTACAACTTTTCTTTACAGTGGTACTTCAACTTCAAATAAAGTACGTGCTGATGATTCTCCCAGTTTTAATCGTATTTATCTTGATGGGGGTGATTTAGAAGTCCATATAGTTAATTCAACAAATCTTAAGGAGACATTATTATTGGAGCGTAAAGAAAATCATACAGAATTTATCAGGCCAAGAAAAACTAGAATTGAACATCTGCTTGCATCAGCAGTATGGGATGAATAAAAAAATGCCTAAACCTATAACTCCACTTCTTACCGTTGATGCAGTCATTCTGGTAAATAATGAGAAAGATCTAGTTCTAATTAAGAGAAAAAATCCTCCTTTCCAAGGAGTACTAGCATTACCGGGAGGATTTGTTGATGTAGGAGAAACTATAGAAGAAGCGTGTATTAGAGAAGCATATGAAGAGACCAACATAAATGTGAAAATCCTAAAACTTATTGGTGTTTTCTCCAAACCAAATCGTGATCCTAGGGGTCACACTGTCACGATTGCTTATTTATGTGAACCAATAACAAAGAATGAAAAGCCAAAAGCGAAGGATGATGCTGCTGAATTAGAAATTGTTTCTATTGCAGATATTCCTTCTTTAAAATTAGCTTTTGACCACTTGGACATTATTAAAAGTTCAGGAATTTTGGATAGCTCTGATTAATCTAATTACATTTTTTCTTTTATTTCATAGAGATTTTGGAAGGAATCTTTAATAAAAAGATAGTATCCATTACCATCTTTCCTTGGAACCTTCACTACATTAAAACCCATTGAGATTGCTTTACCAACAAATTGATCACGACCTTCTATTAGTAAACAGGAATGAGTGAAAACATCTGTAGCTTTACTGTTGTCATCAGTTATAAATACTTCAAAATTCATATCCTCCTTTCCATAAACAATGAATTTCTGATCTCTTTTTACACCAAAGAATTTTTCCATCAAATCAGAAGGTACAGATTTCGTTCTTATTCTTTTTAGCTCTAATAAATTAATAAAAAATCTATCAGCTTCTTCTTCTGAATTATATCCTAATGCTATATGTTCAATTTTTATCTTTTTTCACCTTTTTGTAAAGAAATTTAAGCATATAAATCTAGAATAGTTTTATTTAATCTCTCATATCTATATATATCATCTTATAAATCTAATCTAATAAAAATAGTGGGCGATAAAATATGGATGTTAATAAAACATTAAGAATTGTTGCTGGATCTTTATGTATCATTGTAGCAATAACACGCATTTTCTTCGTTATTTTTGATTTAGGAGGAGCCATGATTTATTCTTTTCTCTTACTTGATCCAAATGAGCTTGTAAATATTTTTGAAGCTATATTGATTGTAATTTTTGGATTTATTCTAACTATCTTTGCTACTATAGTTGCCGTAGGAGTGTATATAGTTTTAGGAATACTTCAAATTGCATTGCGAAAATATAAAACACCGACTATCATATGTACGGTATTTAGTTCGATAAGCATTGTATTAAGTATTAGGGCTATAATTCTAATAGCTAGTATAAATGAGTTTGACATTTTTATTACAATTTTAACGATTATGTATATCTTGATTCTCTCTCTCTGTATCGTTTCATATATAAGATTTAGAAATCAAGAGTAAAAATAAATAATAGATTTAAGACTATATTATCAAAAAGTAACTAATTTATTTTTTTTTTTAATTTTTTAACATAAACCCATATTCTTACTTTATTGTAATATAGATTTTAGTTGAAAATTTAATAATTGTAAGATTATAATATTATTAGCGTTAAAAAAAAAACCAAATATACTAGGTATTTAGTGGATGACTAAGGTATCTGAAACAGAATTTCTAAATAAGCTCTTAGAGGTTGTATATAAACTCTCAAACATAGTAAAAACTCAATCTCCTCGTTTTAAGAAAAAATGGGATGATTATTTTGGACCCTTAAATAAAAAACCTCATATAATCCGCCAAATACCACTTAATAAAAATAATTTCTTAAAGGATATTAATTATAGAATTAAAGTTTTAAAAAACGTTGAGCAAGCAACTCTTGATGGATTTTATTCAGTAAAAACACTATTACTAACTTTTTATGGTTCATATTTTGATTCCGAATTATTTAAAAAGGATTTCTCTGAAAATGATCAGTTAGTCCTAAAGTATTTTGTTGCCAAAGAAATTCTAGGTAATTTAATACAATATAATAAACTAGATCATGAATCTATCCCTATGAAATACAATATAATTGCAAGAAATTACACATTGATAAAATTAAAAGGCCAAATGAATATCGAAATTTTAGATAGTATGAAAAAATTAAATATAAAAGACCTAATACTCGTGGATATAAACAATATAATGAAAGAAATTGAATCAGATGGAATAATTAAAATCGAGAAAAAGGGTCGAAATTACCACTATAAATTAAATAAAGAATTAGAGCTAAGTAAAGAAGGAAAGAAATACTATAGTCAGACTCTCCAGCCATTAGTTGATTTTCCAACACTATTTTTTCGGAGCTTCTTTAATATTAGGGAACTAAATGTTACTCTAGATGAAAACACAAAATATTATGACTTTCTTCAGAAAATTCTTCTAAAAACTGCAACACAAGGATTTTCTCCAACTAACTATGTATTTAAAAATTTAGTAAAATATTATGAGAAGATCCAGAAAGATTCTCTCTAGTCTTAGATTATTCATCTCGTTTCTCAGGATTGAATATCTTTTGTTTTCTTTATAGGGATATCAAAATCTTCTAAAAGCGGAATTAAATGATTCTTGTCCGCAGAATTGGTCCCTTTCCAATCAATTAAAAAGTAATTCACTTTTTCAGAAGTATTATTAATCATTTTCTTAATTATAGCTTTATTTAATCCTTGAATATAATACTTAGGACAAATAAATGACATTGCAATATCATTATTTCTAATTAATCTATGAAAATTTGGAGCATAATGTGTTCCACCAAAACCAACTGCTATTTTTTGAATACCCTCTGTTTTAAGCTGAAAAAAATTATAAATTGTTTTAATAATTGCTTTTGTTAACAACTCACCAGCATCCCTGATTTGCCATTCTTCTTTACTACTCCCTAACTCCATGAATATTAAGGGCTTGTCTAATTTTGTGGGTCCATGATGAGTTACTTCTATATCAATTGAAAATTGCGGCAATATTGTTGAAACTTCTTGCTCAAGTAAAGAAATAAGACCTGCTTTATGAAGTAATGCACTTGTTCTTGATATATCACATGGTTCTCCCCCAAAATCAACATTATTGCTCCAATTTCCAGTCGTATGAACTAAAAATGCTGGTCGGGCCGTTTTTGAAGTGTGTCGACTAGCAAAGATAAGATAATCTGGATTTAGCTTCGATTCCTCTAATTTTAAATCGTTCAAAAAGATAAGAGGATCTTTTGTAAGACCCAAATATATTTCATATTCATTTAAATCACTTTCTAATTTTAAAACCGGATTATTATACCAGCTGAAATCAACTTTTTTGAAATCAAACTGTGAAGAATCCATTAATTTATCACGTATATTCAATGAAGCTTTATCTTCTGCTGATGTAATAATTAAGAACTGAATTCATTTTCACCATAGAATATTTTAAATTCGGAGCTTATTAATCAAAATCAACATAGAATTTTATATTTTATAGTCAATATCTAAAAACTTTAAAAAATTCTAAAACAATTAAATTAGTAATGACGGATATTCTAATTATAATCTTAGTTGCTATTGCATTTGGAATTTTTTTCTTTATTGCTGATTATTATGAACATAAAATCATTCAACTACACGCATCTTTTATCGCTGGAATATCAGTAGCTTATTTCTTCCTTATTGTACTTCCTGAAATTGCAGAAAGATTACCAGCAGCTCCTTTTGATTTAAAGTTTTTTGAATATCTCCCCGTTCTTATTGGATTTACATTTGTTCACATTACAGAGAAATATATTTTACAGAAAGTTGAAAGTAAAACCCAGAAAAAAATACGGAAATTGATTGAGAAAGAAAAAACTCTTGAAAGTGTTGAACATAACATGGAAAAAATTCTTACTGAAGAAATAACGCATGAAAGCTTTGATGAAATGGCATTGAAAGATATTGCTCAAACCCTATCAGCCTTGAATGACCAAGAAGAAGAAATGAAAGTTAATATTAACAATTATAAAATTAAGATTCAAAATCGTATTAATAAAGATTTAAAGAGATTTAGATATAGCACTGATTATATTTACCATTTTCTTGTAGGAATTATCTTGATAGGATTATTAAGATTTGAACTTATAGTAGGGATACTCTTCTTTGTCTACGCATCTTTCAGAACCGTAGTAATGAAGAGAACAGAAGCACATCTTATTTTTACGGATTTGGAAATCTATGAAGACATTAAGTTCAATGAAAAATTTTTTGTTAAATATATCTTATCCTCTTCTGCTTTGATTGGAATAATAACAGGGTTGATAATTAATATAGTCTTTCCAGAAAATTTAGAAATCTTATTTATCTTCTATTCCTTCATATCTGGTGTTATTTTGTATGTTATTGTAAGAGAAGTCATTCCTGAGAAAGAAAAAGGAGATCCATTGAAATTTCTAATTGGATTATTGGGATTCGGTGTTATAATAATTGTTATTAATATTTATACTAATGTTTTATAATTTGGAGCATATCTTTAAGTCTTATACTCATTACAAGTAAAATGTTTATAAAATAGAAAATTTAAACCATAATTTCTTTATTCTCATAATTGTATTCTTTATAAAGATTTAAATTCATTAAAATCAAGTTTAAATTAATGCGAGGTTATGAAATAAAATGGATATGAAGAAAAAAAGTTTTAATGAATTATTAAGTATTGATGATGCTGATAAAAAAATCATCGAAATGATTGAGAAAGACCCAGATATAACACATAGTGATATTGCTAAAGAGATTGAAAAGTCTCAACCTGCTGTAGGTGCCCGAATTATTAAATTGGAAAGAAAAAATCTTTTAACAAAGCAAGTTGGGTTCAATATAAAGAAAGTTGATATAAAGGTTGCAATTGTTTATATTTCCACTAAAGATGTTGATGATATTGTTCACAAGATTGAGAACTGTCCCTTTATAAATCACGCGTTCAAAATCTCCGGAGAATTTAATTTGCTTTGCTTTATTTCTGCTTCAGATTTGCAGACTATAGAAAAACTTGTTGATTTATGCTTTCGCAGGGATAAAAATGTGATTAACGTAAAAACCAATATTCTAATTGAGAGTATACACGATTTCGTCGTCCCAATTGATTTCCAGATTGAGGATTTCGATGGAAGATATTGTGGACCAGGTTGCTCCCTCCAAGAGAACCTACCAAGATTTAAATTTAAATTAGAAAAAGATTCTGATAATTAGATATATGGCAATTCTATTAATAAAAAACTTGTTTTTAGTCGACCACCTTACTTTTTGACAATCTCCAGCTACACTTTTCACCACATCCATCTTCTAATGTGGGATCATGGTCTTCAGAATCAAAATCAATTGGTAAAATGAAATCTTTTGCTATATCAATCACAACCTCCATGGAGGCATTAGAGATGTCAGGATTATTTCGAAAATGGTAATTTACAATGTTATCCAGTTTTTGAAGTTTTGAACTAGCAAGCAAAATACATATATTATGTTCACCACTTAATCGAAATGCATTCAACATAAAGGGACAATGTTTAGCCATGTCCATAATCTCATCAGGGTTTTTGGTTTTTATTTCAACTGTAGCTAAGTGTAAATCTACCTTCTTAAAATTAATCCCTGGTTGAAATTGCAAAATACCGTTTTTTTCCAGCTTTTTTATTCTCATACCAACAGTTGGCTGTGATCTGTTTATTTTTGAGGCAATCTCTGTGTGTGTGAGGTTAGGATCCTCTTGGACAAGAGATATAATTTGCTTATCTACATCATCAAGCTTTAATTTCTCAGAAATCATAATATCCTCTAAAAATTTTTTTTTCTACTAATTATGTTACAATTTTTACAATTTATAAAATATTAGGATGGCTTTAGTAGAAGTTATTTTCAGTGCTAATTATAAATAATGAGGAATGTCATTAATTTATAGATTAAAATTCAGCTAATGGAATTTTCTTATGATAGTAGATTGAATTTCCATCAAAACTGACTTGAACAGGGATAATTTTAATCTTTCTTTTTCGAGCTTCACTTAAATTTTGTGAAAATTTAGGATCCATTTCCCAGTTTGGAACAAAACTTTTTGCTTTACGAAATACTAAAAAAAGGATAATTCCATTATGTTCAATAATTTCTCTTACATGTCTTGTTCCACGCTCTGTAGGAGCATCTGGAAAAAGCGCAATATTGTCCTTAACTAGAGTCACACCTTTTACTTCTAATGGTACACCATCGAGAAGAAAATCTATTCTACTATTACCAATTTTTACTTCTTTCCTTATATCTTTCACATTAGAGAACTCTGGTAATAGTTTAAAAACTTCCTGAGCAATTTTTGAGTGTAAAGCGGTATCTATAAGAATCCATTCATCGTCAGTTTTAACCGCTTTTATATAATACTTCAATTTTCCTCTCGAGTGAGTGAAAAGGACCTCAGCATCTTCAGTAAGCAATTCTTTTAATCTGCCAGGATCATGGATATGCGCATTTTCTATAAATCCCTTGTATCTTATTATTCCTATAAATCTGTTAGGTCGCGAGATAAACATCCCTTTCATTAAGTTAGGAATTTCAAAAAGCGGATTCATATCAGGATTCATGAATTCTGTATTATTCTTTGATAATAATTATATAAACACTTAATTCTCTTCCAAAATTAAGAGATTTTATTATAGAATATAACCTTAATAGATAAAAAGAGTTTTTTATTTGAATAATCATAATGTGTGAAACAGAAGATCGAGCTACTATTGAAAGCTATAAATTTCACCATATAGATATCTCAAAATGTACGCAATGTCTAGATTTTTCATGTGAGGACGCTTGCTTTAGAGGGATTTATAAAGTTATTAATAAAGAAACTAGGCCTAAATGTACTGTAGTGCAAGATCGCGAGGATATGTGTGTAAAATGCCACATTTGCAGTACTGCTTGTAAAGTTAAAGCCATAAAAATTGATTAATCCTGTATTAGATCCATAAAAATTTTTTAAAATTTCTCTATAGAAGATTTTAAATGATTTTATTAACTTTTAACCTCATTCTATAGTGATACATTGTTTTGTAAACTAAATAACAAAGGTGATTCAGATTCAAGATCATGGAGGACTAGCAGTAATGGGTATTTGTACTCGAGTAATGATTCTCTTCTTTTATTTATCATGCATCATTTCCATATATTCAGATCCATTGAGTGTTCCGACGGATTTTAGGTTAGTTTATACTATTACGGGATACGCCTTAATACTTTTAGGATTTGCGCTCTTTTTACTTACTTTTATCGGAGATCTTCTTCGGTATATTAGAGATAAAAAAGGTTAAACGTTCTAAATGGAATTTTAACAATTACATTTTCCGCAGCATGTTCCTTTAAAACTTAATTGACCATATTCAAGTTTCAATTCTATTGGTAAAACAAAATCATTGACAACATCAGAAATTACATCAATATGAACCTCATAAACATCAGGATCATTTCTAAAATGACGATTAACGGCATGATCGAGATCTTTAAGAGTTAATCCAACCATTAAAATGCTCATATTTGAATCACCACTTAATCGAAATGCATTTAACATAAAGGGACAATTTTTAACGGTTTCAATAACTTTTCTTGGATTTTTTGTTTGGAGCTCAATTCTAGCAAAACAGAGGTCTGCTACTTTGATATTTATACCCGCTTGATATTTCAAAACACCCAAACTTTCTAATTTTTTAATGCGCATACCCACAGTGGGTTGACTGCGATTCACATGATGTGCAATTTCTGTATGTGTAAGACTTGGCTCTCTTTGAATTAAATCCATTATCCTACAATCAATATCATCAATACCTATTTTTTCGCTTATCATTTTCATTACCTTTTAATATTAAGAATTAGATTAATATTCATGTATCGCGATATAACGATAATACGATAACATAATATTTAAATCTTTGTGTTTTTTAGATTAATAATGATTTATTAATAATCCATTAAAACAAGCTTTAAAAACTAATAAAAAGAATATTCTAATCAATCAATGAGCGAATTAAGAAAATATACTATTGAGTTTTTAAAAGTGCTAGCAGATCCAACAAGATTGGAAATCTTGGACCAATTAAAAAACAGTGAAAAAAACTCATCAGAAATACAAAAAGAATTAAGGAGATCTCAGTCAACGATTTCTAAACATTTGAATTTGCTCATTAACAATAACCTAATCGATTTTAAAAAAAAAGAAAATATTAAATACTATAAGATAAAAAATTCTGATATTCTTACTCTTCTCTCTCGCATAAAATCAATTGTAGCGAACATTAATACTGAGAAACTTAAAAACTTAAGAGAAGTTGATATCTATGATACGCTATCTTAGTTTTTCAAAAATAAATATCATTTTCGAATCTCTAAAAAAGTATGAAATCCTCAAAAAAAGATAAACCAACCGAACAATCAATAAAGATAGTACTTGTAGGATTAGATAATGGCGGAAAAACATCAATATTAAATTGTTTGAAGGGCATAAAGCAAATTTCTGCTTTCAATAACCCTATGCCCACGAAAGGTTTTGATGTGCAGGAATTTGAAGCTTTAAATTCAAAGTATGCAATCTGGGATTTAGGGGGTCAAAAAGCATATCTTGATGATCACTTTAGCGATTTTAAGAAATTTGTTAAGGGAACTAATAAAATTATATATGTAATTGATATTCAAGATACTGAACGTTATAATATTGCACTTGAATATTTGAAAAAAGTGATCAATTCAATTGAGGAGCAAAGTAATATTAATTTTTCAGTTTTCTTGCATAAATTTGATCCAGACTTGGAATATAATCATATTCTAAATGAAAGATCTATCAATGATTTTATAGTGAAAATAAAAGACATTTTTCTACCGAAATTTACATATACAATAAATAAGACAACAATATACGCGATCTTTGAAAAAACAACAATCATATAAATATAGCTAATTTTATCATTTTAGTGTTTTTGAATAATTTGAATTTTTTTTAAAACATTTTAAGTAAGAATCCTTATTAATATCGAATTAAAAAAAGCTACAATTTCTAATAAGTATATGTTGTCACAAGAAGGAAAAAAGGAAGTCTCAAGTAGAGTGAAATATCGCTCATCCATAATTGTGTTTATTTTAATACTCTTCCTTATTTATTTAACTAATCTCTATAACTATCTATTGTTCCATACCTTATCTGAATTATTTAGTATAGTTATTGCATTTGGAATTTTTGCGATTGGTTGGAATACTCGAAAGAATATAGAAAGCTCCATTTTTTTGGTTCTCGGGGTTAGTTTATTATATATTGGCTCAATTGATCTAATCCATACTTTAGCATACAGCGGGATGAACATATTTGAAGGATATGATACAAACTTACCTACTCAATTATGGATCGCTGCCAGATATCTTCAAGCAGGTTCATTTTTCATAGCATTTCTTTTAATGTATAAAAAGATTAATCCAAATCATCTAGTAATTGTATACACAATTCTAACTATCCTTATAGTAGTATTAATCTTTACTGAGCTTTTTCCGGTTTGTCATATTGAAGGGAGTGGTCTCACGCTGTTCAAAATTATCAGTGAATATATAATTATTGGAATTTTAGCAGTTTCTATATTAATATTATATGAAAATAGAAAAGAGTTCAATTTACCTATGCTCTATCTTATAATCTTTTCGATTTTATCAACTATGATAGCTGAGTTAGCTTTTACATTTTATGTTGATGTATATGATCTTTCTAATTTAATAGGACATATCTTTAAAATAACCTCTTTTTATCTTATTTATTTAGCAATAATCCAAAAGGGGCTTGAGGATCCCCTACATAATTTGTTCACAAGATTAAAACAAAGTGAAGAAACTTTAAAAGAATCAGAAGAAAAATTTCGACTAACCTTCGAAAATGCTGCAGATGCGATTTTCTGGGCTGATACAGTGACAGGAGCCATCATTAACTGTAACCATTCAGCGGAAATACTTCTGGAACGCAAAAAAGATGAAATTATAGGGATACACCAAACAGAACTTCATCCTGTTGAAAAAAGTGAATTTTATAAAAATATGTTTAGAAAACATATAGAAACTGAAGGAATTATCACAGATGAGGTGGAGATACTTACTAAATCAGGAAAAATTATACCAGCGACAGTTACAGCTTCGATTATTATAGTCAGTGAACAACCAATTATTCAAGGGATTTTCCATAATATAAGTCAAAGAAAAAAAGCCGAACAACGATTAAAAAATTTAATTTCGACAGTTTCTCATGAGTTAAGGACTCCAATCACCGTTTTAATGATGTCAATAGATCTCTATAAACAAAAAAGAGATTCACTCACTCCCGAATTGCTAAATAGTATCATAGAAACTGGAGAAAGAAATGTTTTGCTTTTAAAAGAGTTATCAGAAGATCTTATATTAGTCTCACAAATTGATGAGAAAAAATTAAAGCTAGATTTAAGAGAGTACGATCCATTGAAATTATTAGAAGAGATATTAATGTTCTTAGAACCTTTCAGTCAAGAAAAAAATATAAGGTTCAGACTCGATATAAATGAAAATATTAATCTGAAAGGAGATATTAAAAGAATAGATCAAATCTTTCGCATTATTTTAGACAATGCTATTAAATATTCACATGAAAATACGATAGTAGAGATTAGTGTTTTAAATAAATATAAAGGTGAATATAATCCTAAAGGAGTCGATGGTGTACTTCTTCAATTTAAAAATTACGGTATTGGAATTAGTAAAAAAGACCTTCCTCATATTTTTGAAAGGTTCTATAGGGCTTCAAATGTAAGTGAAACTTCCGGAACAGGATTAGGGTTATCAATTGCAAAAGATCTAATCGAACTTCATCAAGGGGATATTTATATTGAAAGTGACTTAAGTGAAAAAACTACTTTTTCAATATTTTTTCCAAGAATAGATTCTATTTAAAATAACATTTAAATATTATTTTAATTGATATTTTCAATATAGGAGTGTCAAGCGAATCACAATGCAAGTTGAGTCTCAATCTGTAATTCTCATAGTTGATGATAATGAAGATATCTTATTTCATTTACAAATCTTATTAGAAGAAAATAATTATGTAGTTAAAACAGCAATAAATAGTAAAGATGCATTAAAACTTTTATCTGAAATAAAAGCACCTCCAGATTTAATCATTAGCGATATTATGATGCCGGGAATGAATGGTTATGATTTTTTTACAACAGTTTCTAACACTCCTCAGTGGAATAGAATTCCATTTCTATTTCTAACTGCTAAATCTACTCCTGAGGATATTCGATTAGGTAAAATGTTGGGAGTGGATGATTACATAACCAAACCCTTTAAAAAAGAAGATTTAATAGCTTCTATTTCAGGAAAAATTGCCCGTAATAAAAAATCCAATCTTATCGATAAAGAAATTAAACATTTACTCTCCTCGGAAAATGTTCGAATACAATCCTCCATTTTCGATAAGGATCAGCTTTTTTTATGTTTAATAATAGTCTATTGGAATGATATTACTGGTCCGACTGTAAAAGAAGCTTACCCTCCTGATAAAAATTTACCCCTTTCAATTAATAATATTGGCAAGCAATTATTTCATGCTGCAACTTCAATTTATGGACATGATAAAATTACGAATGCCCAAGGTATTCTACTCAATATCGAAAATATAAGCAATAAAGGTTATTTATTTTTTGATTCATTTCCAGATGATAGTGAAAGATACGGAGAAAAGCAATATATGTTATCAGTAATCACACCAAGTTTAACCTATTTTGACTCGCTTAATATTAGGGAAATCCTGAAAGAAGTCTCTGAAAAAATTAAAAAGAAACAGGAATGGGATATTAAAGAATATTGGGGAAAAATTTTAGAAATTTTATCAACAAACTCAGTTTTACTACACACTTGATATGATTTTGTATTCCTGAAAGATCAATAATGTTATAAATTAAAAATAGATTTGATTTTTAATCTAATAATCAAGTGAGAAAAATCTCTTTTTTTAATAATAACTAGAAAGAACGTTTAAATCAGTTCTTTTAGTTGAAGTTATCAAGAAATTAAACTTAAATATCTACCCTCAAAGTGAAAAATATGTCTGAAGTAAAAGAATCAGAAAAGTATTTAATGTCTCCAGAGGTGTGTTCTTGGGCTGATGACGAAGATAACACTTAAAAAATTGAGATTCAATTACCTGGAGTAGAAAAAGACTCTATCAAACTTAAAATGGATGATGATAGTTTTTTCATTAAAGGAGAAACCGAAGATACTATTTATATTGGGTCCTATGGCGTTTGTTGTCCAATAAAACCAGAGGAAGCAAAAGCAATTTATAAGAATGGACTTCTAAAGATCGACGTGCCTTTTAAAGAGCCCGAGTTTCATAGCATAGAGATAGAAATTGATTAAATTAACTTTTTATTCTTTTCATTTTATTTTTAAAAGAAATATTATAACTGCATAATTCGTATTATATTCCATAGAAACTTATGAAAATTTAAACAATTTTTCAGTTAAAAGGAAGAAATAATAAATTGATTTATGTGAAATACCTTGAATATTATTCAAGTTGAAAATGATGAATATATATCTGACTTAAGGGACTTATTCTCAGATTATCTAGAGTGGGTCCTACTAATGTGTGAGAAAGAGTTTAATCTAAATCTCAATATTAAAGAAATGGTTAATGATGTAGTTAACCGATCGATTGATGATTTATATAAATATTTACCTCCAAGGGGGTGTCTATTTATATGTAAATATCAAAATCAAATTGCGGGAACGGCTTCTATGAGGCATATTGGAAATGACATTGCTGAGATTAAGAGGATGTATGTTCGACCTCAATATCGAGGTAAGGGGATAGGGAGATCATTACTTCAGAGACTAATTAAAGAAGTGCAAAGTCTTGGATATTCAAAAATTAGGTTAGATAGTGGTCCGTTTATGAAAGAAGCTCGAAGGCTTTATCATGCAGTTGGATTTCGTGATATTGATCCCTATTATGAAAGTGAAGTTCTTCAAGAAGGAATCCCTGAAGAAATTGGCAAAAACTGGACATTTTTAGAAATGATTTTAAAATGAGCACATCAAAAAATTGACTATAAAATTCTATTAATATTCTATATTCATTTCCTTAACATAATCAAAAGCAGAGTAAGCCGCAATAACACCTTCAGAAACTCCTGTTATTGCTTGCTTAAAAGGGGAATCCGCAACATCTCCCGCAGCAAAAAAACCAGGAATATTTGTTTCTGATTTCCGATTTATTTTGACTTCACCCTTTTTATTTGTTTCTACACCAATGCTTTTTGCTAAATCAGAATTAGGAATTGATCCGATATCAATAAATACTCCATCAATCTCAAATTCTTTTCCATTATCGAAGACAACAGATTTTACTATCCCATCTCCTTTGATTTCTACAATATTTATTTTATAAATTAATTCTATTTTATCATTCTCGAATACTCGTTTCTTATTAATAGGTTCTGCTCTAATTTCCTCTCCCCTATAAATAATATAAACTTTTTTAGCACTTTGGGCTAAGAACAATGCTTCTTTGGCAGCAGAATCACTCCCTCCAATCACAGAGATAATTTTATCTTTATAGAATGGTCCGTCGCATGTGGCACAATACGAGACACCTTTACCAGCAAACTCCTCTTCACCAGGAATACCCAATTTCTTCCTGTCTGAACCAGTTGCTAAGCAAATTGAATGAGTTTTAAATTTTTGAAAAAATGAATGAAGTTCGAAGTGATCTTCAACTTTTTCAATCTTTCGTATCTCATCTGTTATATAAGGTATATTAAGTGAATCCATATGATCTCTAAACATGTCCATTAAGCCTTGTCCGCTTATTGATGTAATAGCGGGATAATTTTCTACAATGTGAGTCGTTGCTATTAATCCTCCAAAAGTTTTCCCTACAATTAATACGTCCATAGCAAAACGGGCAGCATAAATTGCACATCCAATCGCAGCTGGCCCACCACCTAATACGATTAATTCATAGGTTTTTTCCAAATCAATACTATCCATATCTATATTAAACATTTTTTTCCTTCCCTAAATTATATTATTACCTTAAAATATTATTTTATTCTATATTGTTACCATATTCTCTCCAATAAGTTCCTCTAATAATTCATTAGGTCCATAACATCCAATTAATGGCTTCTTTTTGTTAATAATTGTATAAGGAACACTTGAGGCATCATATAGTTCTCCAATATCAGGATTTTCCATTATGTCTATTATCACTGCTTTTATTTTTCCTCCTGCAGCAAGTGCAAATTGAGAAACAATACTTACCATTTGAGGGCAATAAGCACATGAATTTGTGATCATTACTTTAATTGTTGAAGGAACGATCTTACTAAGATTCTTTTGAATGGTAGGTTCATAATAATTCGTAGCTCCCGCGAATATTAATAAAGCTTGAATAAATGGTTTGATCTCGCTTCCTTGTGGAGCTGCTAAATAGCGAATAAGCTCATTTCCCTCATTGTCAATGAATAATATTGTCGGAACTCTTTCAATATCATATTTTTTCACTAAATCTGGATTCTTTCCAATAGATAGCTCTATAATAGTTAAAAATCCATTGGAATTCTCTTCATAAACTTTTAAAATTGACATTGAATACTCATAATTTTGAGGTTTTCTATTCTTATCGATAAAAACATGTATTTTAATAGGTTTAGAAAGTTTCCTCATCTCCTCACGTATCATTTTTTTAAATACATATGAAGCCGGCAATTTCATCCACTCTTACAAATAATAATTTTTATAATTTTAAGCATACTTTTCTTAGAAGTATCAATATTGAACAGGGATATTACCTCCAATTAAAGCTCGTAAAATCTGATTTGCCCCTACCATCCCAACTAAGGTCTTCTGATCGTTTATAATAGTATATGGCACACCAGCAGCGTCATAATATTGACCAATATCCGGATTTGCCATAATATCCACAATAATTGTTCTTATTTTTCCATTAGAAGCGATAGCAAAATTGTTTGCAATTGTACAAACCTGTGGACAGTATGGACAAGTCTCAGTTATCATTACTTTTATTGTAGAAGGTTGAATTCTGTCTAAATTTTGTTTTATCGTTGCTTCATAATAATTGGATGCCCCAGCAAAAGCAAAAATGGCCTGGATAAAGGGTTGAATTTCACCTCCTTGGGGCGCTGCTAAATATCGAATAATCTCCCTCCCTTTCTCATCAATGAATAATATTGTAGGTACTCGTGTAATATCATAGTTCTTTACAAATTCAGGATTGTCATCAATACATAATTCCTCAATTGTTAACATCCCATTTGAGTTTTCTTCATAAACTCTCAGTAATGTCATAAATTGATTACAATCCATACATTCTCTTATCTGACTCCCTGGTGGTTGTTTCTCTTTACATGTAAACACGTTTAATTTAACTGGCTTCTTTAATTTTGACATTTCTCTTTTGATTATTTCTCTATATTTATCATCTTGAGGCATTTTCTAATTTCACCTTACATTATTATGCATACATTCCTCCAAAATCTCTACCCTTTGAGCCAACCAATTTATCTAGTAAATCCTGAGGGGTAAACATTCCGTGAATAATTTCCTTTTCATTTATAACTGTCATGGGAACACCTTGGACGTTATATTTCATACCGAGATCTGGATTTAAATTAACATCTATTACTTCTGCAGAAATTTTTCCTTTTGATACTAAAGCAAATAAAGTTAGAACTGGGACTGTAGCAGGGCAATATGGACATGTTGGAGTGATAAAAATTTTTATTCTTCCCTTTTCAATCTTCTTAAGATGAGTAAGGATTTGGTCTGCGTAATAAGGTCTTACTCCTGAAAAATATTGGATACTGTTAAGAAAAGGTACAAACTCAGATCCTGTCGGATGTGCTAAGTATCGAATAATTTCTTTATCATTTTCGTCAACAAATAATATTGCAGGGATCTTAGAAACATTGAATTTTTTTGCTTCTTCTTCATTTTCTTCAGTAGAAATTTCCTCAATTTCCAGTTTTCCATCAGATAGATTCTCAAGAGTGCTTAACAAATCATATGTCCCCTCACAAGCCATACACTTCCTAATCTTTGTACCATCTTCTTGGATTTTGAAATCAGTAAAAAGTTTAAGCACAACTTTTTCTTTCAATTTACCCATTTCTCTCTTAATATTATCCATTTCATTTTCGGAAAATAACATAAAATCACCCGTTAATTCAATCTATTATGAATATTTGCTTTCATACTTAAAAGAATTTTTCGTTTAAATTATAAAAAAAACTGGTTTGGAATTATTATTGAATAAAATTGAATAGGATAACATTAATAATTCAAAAGATAAGATTAAATTATTATTTACTTGTTTCCTCAATTAACTTTTTAAAAATAAAATATAGTATCAACCCAATTAAAAAACCAATTGCTATATTAATTAAGTAGCAAAAAATTGCTGAAATTAATATTATTGGGAAAGATTTAATATTAAAATCTTTGAAAGCTATTTTACCTAATAAAAAGGAAGTATAAATAAGCATAGCACCCAAAATAGCCATAGGAAACTCTGTAAAAAGTAGAAGCAATGTTTCAGAAAAAAATATGCCTAGAATTAGTTCTAATATCCCTTCTAATATCATTGAACCTCCCGTTCTAGCACCAAAAGCGTATTGAGCCATCAATCCTCCAGATCCATGACATAAAGGCATTCCTACAAAAAAAGGATTAATCAAATTCATTGCCCCCATATTAAAAGCTAAAACGTTAGCATCTATCCCTTCTTTCTCTGGAAAGAGTTCTTTAATTAATACAACAGTAGCAATCATAACATTTGTTAAAGTTAAAAATAATTGTGCAAATCCAGCATATAACATACCTAGCAAAAAGTTTTGCCATGTTGGAAACTGAAAGGCTAATCTTGGAAGCCCAAACTGTAATTCCGTTATACTAATAGAACCTGTAAGAAGCATAATGAAAATTCCTCCAATCGTAAGAATGATGGCAGAAGGTATGGGTTTATTCTTAATTAAAATTAAGATAACAAAAATTGAAATGAAACCGAGTAATATGTCTTCACTAAATAATAATATTCCTGTCCATCCTAAAATTAATCCTAAACCAAGTTGGATTCCCCGAACCGCTATGATTGGAACTTTGCTTACGATTTTATTAAGTCTTTTTGTGAATCCAAGAACAAACCATATAACTCCAGTGCCAAATCCCGTAGAAATTACCATATTAGGAGTCCAATGTGCTGATATCGCTACAGTACCAATTGTTTTTTGAGGTTGCACTGGAAGGGGGAGGTTAAATTTTAATCCTAATATAATATTTGTAATTCCTAACGTAAGGAAGATTCCTGCAGGATTTAGACCTACAATTGAGATGTAACCAATTATAAAAGGAATTAATGTTCCCCAATCTCCAAAAGCTCCACCGAATTCTCTTAATGTGAATTTCTTATATTCCTTTTCACTTTTCTTTTCAATATTGTTAACATTTGGGTCCAAATTAATCAAATATAAAAAAAGTTCTAAATTTTTTAAATTTCTTCAAAAAAATCAGAATAATATAAATTCAATCAGTAAAATTACAGTTCGAAATGCGTGTTTTCCCTTTCAATAAATTTAAAAATATTCAATTTATCATATTTGCAGATTTAGCTTTAGCTAATAAACTTAATAATGTAAAGAACTTTTTGTCCATTCATTTGATTAAAGTGTTTTTCCATGTCCCTTGAAAGTAGGTTGAATTTTGAAAAAGTTATTTCAAGCATTTCTTCTCGATTTGTCGGTAGAGTAAATCTTGATGAAGCAATAAATTCATCCTTTGAGGATATGGGAGCATTATCGAAAGCAGATCGCGTTAGTTTATTTCTTTTTGATGAAGAAAATAAATTCTTTAGCAATACTCATGAATGGTGTGCAGAGGGGATAAATCACCAACAGATCAACCTTCAAAAAGTAGATATTGGGATAATTTCATGGTGGATTGCGCAAGTTGAGAAAATTAGTTTTGTCAATATTAGAGATATTTCAGATCTCCCGAATCGAGCTCAATCGGTAAAGAAATTTATGGAGATACAAAATGTCCAATCATTTTTAGCATTTCCAATCTATACTAGTGGAACGATAAATGGATTTGTATGTTTTAGTAAAATATATGAAAAAATTCAGTGGGTAGGAAAAGATTTCGTGATTTTAAGAATATTTGGTCAAACTTTAGGTGATACCATTGAACGTTTAAATGCAGAAAAGGCCTTAAAAGAGAGTCAAGAGTTATTACGTGCAACTTTCGAAGCCACTGCTGACGGTATTATAGCCATTGATAATAATGGTCTCATTACGCATCTGAATGAAAGATTTATTTATATGTGGCGTATACCAGATGATCTTGTTGATAAAAAGGATTTCAATGAAGTTTTAAATTATATGTTAAACCAACTTAAAAACCCAGATGTTTTCTTATTAAAATTAACTAATCTTGAAAAAACCACTAAAGACGCCTATGATATGATTTTTTTTAATGATGGACGGATCTTTGAACAGTACTCTTGTCCATTAGTTCAAGAGGGGGATAAAGTTGGACGTGTGTGGAGTTTTAAAGACGCTACTGAACATCAACATGCGGAGCAAGAATTAAGAAAATCTGAAAAACTATATCGAGAAGCATATGAAAGAGCAGAACTCTTTAAAGATGTTTTTACACATGACATAAACAATATCTTTCATAATATAAAATCTTCAGCAGAATTAATTTCATTATTGAAAGCGAAATCAGGAAGTTTAGATAATCTGGATGAATTTTTTCAAATAATTGATAATCAAATTGATAGGGGAGTAAAACTAATTAATAATGTACAGAAACTATCTAAACTTGAAGAATCAGAAATAATATTGCGAAACGTAGATGTTTATGAAGTTTTAGATGAAGCTATTCAATTTGCTCATAAAAGCGCTCAGGACAAGGAATTAGATATTCAAATTGATAAGAAAAATCCTAACTTATCAGTAAAAGCTAATGAATTTCTCTTGGATGTGTTTGAAAATATTATGCATAATGCAATAAAATATAATCAAAATCAACCAATCAAAATTCAAATAAATATCTGTAAAATGGAAAATAGTAAAAATAGTTATATTTTAATGGAATTTATGGATAATGGTATTGGCATTACTGACGGCAATAAACAAATGATATTTCAAAAAGGATATAAGAAAGATAGTCATGTAAGAGGAATGGGAATTGGTCTCTCTCTTGTGAAAAAAATTATTGAAAGTTATAATGGTAAAATTTGGGTTGAAAATCGCATAAAAGATGATTATAGCCAAGGAAGTAATTTTATAATCGAAATTCCAGAAGCAATTTGAGAATGATTTCTTTTCAAAACCCTTATGATGTCTTTTTAATCCATATTATAGTAATAATTCAAATAAATCTATAGCCTTTGGGTGAATTTTGCATTGTTTACTAAATCGACGAAGAATCCACCAACAAGAAGGGCAATATGTTGTGACATAATCAAGATCTTCGCGATCAAAATCAGACATTCTCTTGCGAGCTATTTTTTCTATTACATCAGTTCGTCCCATCCATCCAGAACCACCACCACAACACCAGTGAGGAATATCTACAACCTCATATCCGATTTTTTTAAGGATATCATCAATAAGCTGTTCCACACCTTCTTTACCTCTATTCATTAATTGGCATAAATGCTGTATTCCTACTTTACCCGATTTTCCTACATTAGAAGGTTTCAAGTAATCAGATATGTAATTAACTTCAGCATTTAATCCCTCCATTTCATTTTTAAACAGATAATAACACGCAGGACATAAACAAATAATCTCTTTAAATTTTCTTGTATTAAAAATCTCTCTATTTTCTCTTAAACACGTTTCATATTCCTTTGTTAATCCACTGATTTTTAGATGCCATCCGCAACAGATTTCTGTATCCAAAATCGTGAAATCAATCCCTTGCTGGATCAGATATTGAAGTGCATGTTGTGTATACTGAGGAATTCTTATCGTGGGAAGACAACCCATAAAAAAAAGAGTATCAGATTCACTTGAAATACCCTCCAATCTTTTTATTCTCATTTTATTAGAGGGATACGGTGATCTGTATTTCTCAAAATATTCTCGCATCTCATTAATTCCTTCAAATGTATTTCCATCATCAATATATTTTTGTTTTAATGAAATTCGTTCAATTTCAGTTTCACATTCTCCACAGTGAACGCAATTATAGAGTTTATTATAGTCACTTGATTCAAACGTGTTTTTATCTTTTTTACTGATAAGCTTATAAACTGTTTCATCACTCAGAAAGTTTTCAGGGTCAATCTCGTCTGTTGGATAATTTTTTCTTCCCTTTATTCTTTCTTTCATAGTATTCAACTCAAAATATCAAATTTTAACTTTTAATTAAACATTTACATTCAAAAAAATAAGCTTTTATATAGAAAATTGAATTCAAAAGAGATATATTATTTTATCTCCATTAAAGAGAAAAAAAAATTTGTTATTTATCTTCTTTTAATTTTACATTAGTTCGCTGAATTCCTACTTCTTTATTACTAGGAACAGCTGTACCACAATGATCCCTCTTGGCTTCATTGGCTTTAAACGCTTTATCTAATTCATCTTCAAGTTCTTCATCGTCAATTTCTTTACTTGGCATATAATAATAAGTGCAACTGCAATATTTAAGGATTTTATTTATAAAAAATCGAATTTAGCTTTTAAGTATTAGTCCAAAAAATAAGAATAGAAATAATAATATTAAAAAAAATCACTCATTAAAATACTCAGAAATCGCTTTTTCTTTTTCAATAGGTCTTCGTTCAGGAACAAGTATGTAATCTTTCTTAATCGTTTCATAAAAATCTTCACGCATATATAAATTGCAATAACAAGCACCATATTCTTTTACATCAAGAGGAGCGTAGTCACATGGGCAAATTAAATCCCTATCTAATTCTCTTTTTCCTGATGCTAAACGACATGGGCAAGATTGGTATCCCAAATTTATCTTATTCTCCACTAATCCATCAATTAAATCGTTGAATGTATTGCTATCCATATTTAAAATCCAACTATTTTTTTCGCTTACCTGTTCAACATATTCAGTCATTCCTTCCTTAGATTCCATATCCATTTTAATTGCCTCCAGATTTCATTAATTCCTCATATTTACCTGGATTATATCCAACTACAAATTCATCATCGCAGATCATAAAGGGATAAGAGATTCTAGATTGATACTTTTCTCTCAAATATTCTAATATTTTCGATTTATCTTCAAACTCAATTTTATCGACATCCACATATTTGTAATGTACATCACGTTCCTTTAGCCAAGTTTTACATTTCTTACACCACATACACGTAGATAACGTTAAAATGGTAACATCTCTGTTTTTATTTGACCCCTCAACAGGTTGAGCTAACTTATCAATAATTTCAGACATAATATAATTTTCTCCCTACCTTTAAATAAATTTTTGCTTTATAAGGTTTTAACATTAATTTTCCAATTTGGATCTATACACTTAAAAGCCTCTTCCGTGAGTTTTCTAATATCATTATGACAAGATTCTAATAAGATACCTAAATGTTCAAGCGCTCTTTTATCCCCTATTTTCATAAGGCTCTCAATTACAATAAATAATCTTGTTTTATCTTGATCTTCTTCTGATTTTTCAAGCTCTTCTTTTAAAAAATCAACAATTAGTATTGTAGCTTTTGGATCTCTAATTTCACCCATCGCTTCGATAATACGATTGATAACAACAGTATCTTTTTCGGATTTTAAAGCTCTCGCTAGAATATTAGTTGCTCTACCTTCTTTCAATTTTCCGAGATATTGTGCTGCGCTAGCTCGATCTTTCCAATTAGCACTGCCAAATAAAGCTTTTACATGCTCATTATATGCTTCATTTTGTGTTTTTTGATCCATCTTAAGACTAGAATAAGAATAAGAAATAAGAATCTGATCATAATAATTTATTAAAAAATGCTAAAAAATAGATTGAAGGAAAAGGGAAAATATATTTTTCATTTTTATTTTTAATAGTCTTTTTAGGAAGTTTTTATAAATAAATTATAAGATTTTCATCATTAAATTTATTAATCACTCTTTTAGCCTTTCAAAATTTATAAATTAGAAGATAAAGTTTTTTTATAGTTTATTTTTATCTTCTTAGTATGGAATCAAAGACCCCAATCGTGATTTCAAAAACTGATTGCCATCGCTGCAAGGAATTAAAGGAATGGTTGAAGGAGAATGACGTTCATTATGTTGAACGAGATATAAACGACGAAGAATTTGTTCATGAACTGCTCCATGATGGTAATTTTCTAAAGACGTTTTGTGATGCTGATGGATGTATTGTGAATACTCCAGTAGTAATTCATAAAGGAAAATACTGGTTTAAAGAACTCTGGGGTATTTCTGGTCTTAGGGAAAAAGAAGCAAAGAAATTATTCGGAGTTAAATAACTTTATTATTAAATTTTTAAATTTATTCTTTATTTTTTAAATTCTCCTAATCTTTTTATTACTTTCCGAATGGTCCTCAACCCTTCTTCATCCTTTTCTACACCATCTTTTCCCATATCTCTACTCCATAGACTAGCACCTAAAT
>JAEOTV010000120.1 GCA_016839635.1 Promethearchaeota archaeon
AATTAATCAGGTTTAAAGGTTAAAAAAAAATTCACTAAAAAATAGAATTTTTGTTCAAAAATAATATTAATGAGAAAATCTAACGACGGCCTCGGATTTTGCGTGCCTCTCTTTCTACTTCCCGTAGAATAACAACATCGTTCAAACGAATCGGACCTTTTACATTCCGAGTTAAAATTCTGTTTTTATCTGGTCCTTCAAGAATGCGTACTTTAATTTGAGTAATTTCTCCGGTGAGCCCTGTTCGTCCTATAATTTGAATAACTTGTGCGGGTATGGATAAATCTTGGACTGAGGCTCCTTTTGATTTGTCTAACTTAACCACATTTAATCACCAAATTTTTTACTTTTTTATTTCCTCTAGTTTCTTAATAACATCGTTTAAAACACCGTCGTTTCCAGTTCCTCCATTTTCAATAGCAATAGCACTTGATGAAACATTAATTCTAGCAGTGTTTCCAAGCTCTTTTTTAGTGGAGAGATATGCATAAGGAATACCTTTTTCTTCACACAATAGTGGGATGTGAAAAAGAATCTCTGGAGGGCTTACATCTTCAGCCATAACAACTAGTTTCGCCTGAACTCGTTCAATTGATTTTGTAACTTCATTCATTCCTTTTCTAATCTTTGAATCTCTTGTTTCTGCTATTTTACTTAAAGTATTCTTAATTTGAGCTTTTAACTTATCAGGAATCTTAAATTTAACATAAGAAATTTTTAATCATCTCCTTCAAATATATTTATTTTTAGATATATTTTCATAAATCATCGAGATAGTATGAGAACAGTAGGAAAGGATGTTAAATAAAATTTTTGATTTAAATTTGCTTAGGATTTTAAATAAGAACTGAGAAATCTTTCATTTTTTTGAATTTAAATTTAAATTCTATTTCAGAAGTGTAGAAAAATTCCAAAAAGATTGAAAGTGAAAGAAAAAGTTTATATTACTATTTTCCAAATTTACCAATAAAACAAAAGAAGCGAAATTCATTTATTAAATAGATTGTAAATATTTAAAATAATATATTTATAGGGATGTAACCATGAATAGAAAAACTAAATATTTTATACCGATTTTAATTTTTTGGTTTCTTTCACTAAACACTAATTATAATATTACTTTGTATTTTGAATGGATTTTTGGATGGGGTTCGATATACAGCTATTTAGATGTATATAGTAATGTTTTACATTCATATTTTATTGGATGCTTTTCTTGGTCAATTGTGGTGTACTATTTTGGAACGATTAATAGAAAGAGATTTAGACGGGGAATTAAGTCGGTAATTATGTTTTATCCATTCTGGCTAGGTATAAGTATATTTGTAAGCAGTATTGGATTTTCATCATTTTCTAATGTGTGGATTTTAGTTCATGTTCTATTACGTTTTTGGGTTGGCGCAGGACTCCTAATAGCAGGTATTATGGTATTAAACTTTGTAGCATATCGAATCCATAAACCTATTCTTAAAGATAGATTATTTAGAGCAACAATGGAATTAGATAAGATGCCTTCAGACCCTAGATCATCAATTATTAAATTTGCTGATTTACTAGAAAAACTTCAATTAAAAATGTTAGTTTTAATCGTTTTAATTTTTGGGGTGTTTTTCATTATATCCTCTACAATAGGAACTGCAGGAATTAATTACCTTACTTCCGTATATTTATTTTTCACACTCATTATCATCAATTTTCTTTATGATATAAATTACTTATTTTCAGAAAAGAAAGAATACCCTGAACATATTAAAATCAAAAAGAACTTACCTTTCGTAAGTAATTTTGATAGACTTTTAAACAAATTTAAGAAATTAATAGATGATGGAAATACATTTTATTCTGAAGAGTCTTATGAACTTGCTATAGAAAGCTGGAGAGAAGCAGTTAACATCTATTCGCGTTTCTCCAACATGGTTATCCAGAAGAAAATGATAAAGGTAAATATAAGAACCTTAAAAGAAAACTTATATGATGCCTATAATGGTGCTGTTATACTCCATCTTAAAAATGCTCAAGAAGAATACACAAATTTAGAGTTGGAGACTGCTAGAGGTGAATGGAACTCAGCTATTGAAGATCTTAATGCGATCCTTAGACTAAGAAAATTTGGAAAATCTAAAGTATCTCGCAAAGAAATTAGATTAAAAATTGAAGATATAACTTCAAACCTTAAACGTTTGGAAATTGAATCAATCATTAAAAAGGCTGATGATGAATTGAAATCTGCCCATATATTGCAAGATCAAGAATTAGCTAAAACGATTAAGTCAACCGATGACCTCATACTAATGTATTCAAACGCAAAAAAGAAAGCCCAAAATTTCAATTTATATAAAGAATATGCTGAAAAAATACAAAATCGACTTTTAAATGTCCGAGTATTTCAAGAAAAACTCCAGGAGAAACTAGACAAATCAATGGGTATCACACCATTGGAAAAGCGGGTGAAATTTGATGTAGATGAGCTTAGTGAGTTTGAAATTGCGTCAGTAATAAAGGATGAAATCATAAAACAAATACTCTCAATCGTAAGAGAATATGAGTTCATCGGAGGTCAAGTAAGATTTAAAGTTGGTTTAGTAAATAACACTAATTATCCTTTAACTAATTTTCGGATTACATTTGATTTACCTAAATCTCTAAAATGGATAATGCATGAACCCAATTACGAACGAAAAGGAGATAGTATCCTTATACCAAAATTGGGAGCAAAAGAAAAACGAGCAGTATCTCTTTATATCGAGCCTCTCAATTGTATGGAAAGTCATCTAAATGCTACTGTAAGTTTTTTTGATGTAAAAGATAAACCGCATGCAATACCTATGAAACCTAAAATGATTGCGATTTCATGTCCTATTTTCTTTACTGAAAGTGATGCAAACTTGGCTAGGGTTAAAAGTCTAAGACGTAATCTTACACACCGAGATAAAAAGGTGTTTCCAATTATTGATTCTGAAAAAGCACAATCGATTTTTAATTCGATTCTATCCGTTTTGGAACAATTTGATATAAAATTAATCTCTAAAGAGTTTTTCGAAGACAACAATTTTGGAGAAGCGTGGTTTTTTGGAGTAACGAAAGTTAAAAAAGAAAGACTTGTAATGAATGTTTTATTAGACGGAGATCGGAAAACTCTAGAATTTGAAGTATCAGGAAATAACGAAGAACAAATTACAGCCTTTCTAGCTGAAATAGGAGATCGTGTAAGACAAAAATTAATTGAAAATAATATAATCACTTCTGAAGAAGGATTCTATGACATGAGAATAGCGATATTATCTTGTTTGTGTCCTTATTGCTACACTTTAATGTCATCTGAGTCTGTTGAGAAATTTTCAAATGGTGAAATAATTGTTTGTGAAAATTGTCGCGTAAACATTAAAATTGATTAGAATTAAAAAGCTCAATTAAAATTAAAAAAAAATAAGTTCGAGTGATTAAATGCGAAATTGGGTGAAATATTTTTTTTATCTAGTGGTTTTTTTAGTTCCTTTAGCTGGTAGCATTTATTGGGGCGCCCAAATAATAGCTTACCTAAATGAAGTGAGTATCAGTTTTATACATTTTGTATTTAATTGGTTGGCTTTTACTGATGAATATCTTTTAAATATTAATAGTTTCTTTCTCTTGTCTATTGGATGTTTTTTGTGGTCAGTAATAATTATTTACATACTAAATAATAAGACTACACAATTTAGAGGCATCATTAAATCCATCAGTTTATTCTTTCTGTTTTGGTTTAGTCTAATTATTTTTACCTGGATTGCTGGAATTTCTTCATACAGGAATTTTTGGTTTATTATTCATATTTTCATTATATTTTGGTTTAGTTTAGCGATACCATGTTCTGTACTAATTATCTTATTCACCCTTTCACAAGTATTTAAATCCAAATTTTACACAAGATTTCATAGATTACCCAATGTAAAATTTGTATACTTATTAGATAAGTATGAGTCTGGTGTTTTGATTATTATTCATTTTATATTAGGAATTTATTTAAGTATAGCGGATTCAACTAATCCCACTAGAATCCATGAATTTTATGCGTATTTAACCCCGTTAATTATCATCATTTTCACAATAATCGCGGTTGATTTACTTTTTTTATTTAATTTCATTTTATCAACAAAAAAAGAGAAATATGTTCTTACTACAAAAGAAAAGGAACTGTTTTATCAACATCGATTGAAATATGTTTTAAATCATACGAACAGAGTAATTGCAAAGAAAAGTCTAAGATACTCAAAACTATCGCTTGATAGAATCATAAAATTTTTAGTAGAGGGAATAGCTTATTTTAAAAACTCTAAAAATCAACAAGATACTATTTTATTGAGGGATCTTAATTTAACGTTGATCGGTGCTTATGAAAGAAGGGGAAACATCCATGATTCAAATGCGTTAAGATCTTATAATAAAGTTAAGTTGTTTCAAGCTCAAAGAGAATGGAAATTAGCGATAAATGATTTTAAAGCATGCCTACAGTTAAATAAATCAGAAAATCCCACTAATACTAAGGAAAATTTAGAACAACGTGTCTTAGAGATAAAAGATTTATTAGACAGACATGAAACAGAAGTCAAAATTATAGAAATTGATAAAGCCTTAAAACAAGTTAAAAGTTTACAAAAGAAAGATTTAACAAAAGCAATTGAGTTAGTAAATGATATTATTGCTTCATACTCAGAAGTTAAAGAGAAAACACAAGAATCTGATGAATTTGCAGATATCATTGATAAATTAGGATCAAAGATTCAGAAGGCTCAAATTTTACGATCGACAATTCAGGAGAAAAGAGATGACTATATAGGTTTAAAGAAAATACCTGCTATTCTCAAAGATGGAGATCAAGATAGCATTTTATCAATTATCCGAGAATATGAGTTTATTGGTGGTCAAATTAGGTTTAAAGTAGGAGTAATAAATAATACAAGTTATACATTTACTAATTTAAGACTTGCCTTTGATCTCCCTATAGCATTAAAATGGATAATGCATGAACCTAGTTATGAACGAAAGGGAGATAGCCTTCTTGTTTCCAAATTAGGCCCTCACGAAAAGCACGCAGTATCACTTTATCTCGAACCTATTAATTGTATGGAAAGTTCTGTAAATGTTACCGTAAGTTTCTTTGATGCAAAAGAAAAACCGCATGCAATACCAATGAAACCTAAAATGATTGGAATCTCTTGTCCTATCTTTTTCACTGAAGATGAGGCTAATTTAGCAAGAGTTAAGAGTCTTATTCGTTCGCTTGCTAATCGTGATAAAAAAGTCTTCCCTATTGCAGATCCCACAAAAACAAATTTAATTTTTTCATCTATTGTCTCAGTTCTAGGTAAATTTGATATAAAACTAGTATATAAAGAATTTGATGAAGAAAATAATTTCGGTGAAGCCTGGTTTTATGGGATAACTAAAGTGAAAAAGCAAAGAATCATCCCTTATGTAATGTTAGATGGTGAAAATAAAGTATTAGAATTGGAAGTATCCGGTGATGAGGCCGAACAAATCACTGCTTTTCTTGCTGAAGTTGGCGATCGTGTAAGGAAACAATTAATCCTTGAAAAAGTAATAAAACCCGATGAAAAGTTTTATGATATGAGAGTTACCGTAATGTCGAAGTTTTGTCCTTATTGTTATACCCTAATCTCAAGTGATTTAGTCCAGAAATTCCTTGATGGCGAATCAATACAATGTAAAAATTGTTTTGCAAATATAAATTTGGACGCCCGTTAGACGATATTTAGGTTTTTGTAAAAAAACTAAAAATTAATACAAAAGCTTATTGAATTCTAAATTCCCAAGATTAGAAGAAAATAAGATAGAAAAACTTATTTTTAACCATTCATTTAATAAATTATTATTAAAATTTTCTTAACAAATTAAATCTTTTAACGGAAACAATTATTACGTAAAGAATCTTAACCGAATGGAGGAGAACAACTATAATAATACCAATACGCTGCTTCAGTTGTGGGAAATTAATCGCTCATGTTTATAAACCTTATTTGGAACTCCTAGAAAAAGGGGAATCCTCTGAAAAAGCCTTTAAAGATTTAGGAATTGAACGGTTTTGCTGTAAACGCATGATTGTAAGTCATGTGGACTTGATAGATGAGTTACTGAAGTTCCCTCGACTTCAATAATATCTAGGATTCTTATGAAATTTAATTTCGAATCAAAAGATTAAGCATTATTCTTAAGAACAAGTTCAAAATTATTCATTGCTTTCCGTAATGTGCAGTCCATCTTGTTCTTCTTGCTTTTTTCTTATAAACTATCATTGCTTTACGACACTTATTAGCACAAAAATTCAAAACTGTGCCATCTCTTTTCACATACATTAATCCCCTTCCAATAGGGATGTCATAACCGCAAAAACTACACTTTTTTACTTTAACCATAAAATTTCATCTTAGAAAATATTTTGTTTCATTCCTTCTTAAAGAGTTCAGCTTCTCCGTATTTCAAAACCTTTAAATTTATCAATGTCATATCATGTGTTACTTCATTACCACGAACCGTTTTCCTCTTCTTTTCGCCTTTCCTTTTGGGTTTATAACCAATACCTCTTTTTGAAACCAGAATTTTCTTTTTAACTGGCCCATGAACACCTTTCCTCATGGGAAATCCACTTGAATCACTGCCCCCAGTTATTACAAATTCATAATTAGGAAAACCTATAACTCCTCCCTTGATGGTGTCTCCGATTTTCATCCCTTCAAATCGAAATTTCTTCTCATCAATCTCAACTACTTTAGATAGACCTTTTCCGGGACCCTCGTTCCCACCGCTAATATTCATTTTATAGACTATTTTTTCAGAACTCACGATGCATCAATATCGAACTTAAAAAAGCAAGATTAACATCTAAAATGTTTATTTTCATAAAAATTTTATGGATAGTTCTACAGAAAGAATGTGTCAAAAGTAGTTCATACATCTGGATTGAAAGTAAAGATATTTTAAAATATGAAAAAATGGACAAAAAAATTTAAAAAGTTCTTTGAAGAAAATATCTATTAATTAACGAGAAAACCAATAAAAACAAAAATACTTGGTATCTATTATGAGGACAGAAAATAAAAATGCAATTATAGTTGTTTTAATAGTAGCGATTATTATCTCTGGCATTGGAAACCTTATTATGTCTATGTTGGCTCTTGTGGACCCAATTGGTTGTGGAATTTTCAAAATAGCTAAAACAAATAATCCAGTGACGATGGATCCCGTAGAAACATGGGATAGTAAGTCTAATGATATGCTTGATCAAGTAGTTGAAACCCTGATAGCATATGATATAACTGATCCTGACCTCCCGCTAGTGGGGAGGTTAGCAGAATCATGGTATTGGCTTGATAATAAAACAATTGTTTTCCAACTAAGGGAAGATGTGTTTTTTCACGATGGTACAAGATTTACTGCTGATTGTGTTTTACACACCATAAAAAGAATAAATTATTTTGGGAACTGGAGTGGAGAGTTACCTGAAACTAAAAGAATGGCTTTTCCTCACTCGCTTTATAAATTTAGAGACGGAATCCCTATTTTTAACGATACTTTAAGTTACGCTACTGATGATTACACAGTGACCCTTATTTTAAATCGTCCCAATGCTCCTGCTGAAGGACTCTTAGGCTATACAGCAAGTTCTATTTTACACCCTGATTCAACCCCTCTTTATGAAATGTTGAGTCTTGGTGAAGACTTAGTGATTGGAACTGGACCATTCAAATTAGTAAATTATGTTCCCTATTCAGAGGTTCGATTTGAAAGGTGGGAGCGATATTGGAGGACTGGGCCTTATTGGGATGACATGGCCTACGTCTATTATTCAGATGCTATTACCGCTAATGATGCTATGAGGGCTTCAGATCTTGATTTCTTAGGGCAAGGAATTGCTTCCTACAAACCTGATTTTGAAGCAGATCCACATATTACCGTAACTGGAGATGGAGTTAATGACTATATCAATGGTTCACTCTATTGCTATATTGCATTTAATTCTGAAATCATAAATCGTACATGGAGAAAAGCAATTTCTTATGCTTTTAATTACTCATATCTTATCCATGATATTAAAGAGGATTCTGTCGTGAGAGCTAATTCATTGGTTCCACCGGGTTTCCCAGCACATAACGTTTCAACAACAGGTGCTCACTATGACATTCCCTTAGCAAGAAGTTATATGCAAAAGATGGGACATGGTCTAGGATGGGAAGTTGGTACTATGAATGGAAATTACTTCACTCCTGGAACTGATGAAGCCCAGTGGAAGGCAGCGCAATTTATTCCAGATGTAGAAAACTTCACAAATAATCAATGGTACTTTTATCATCGACTAGGAAGTACTTTTTTAGCGCTTCTTTTCCAAAGATTTGCCGAGGATATGAATTTAATAGGAATTGATATTATTCAATATGATCCTTGTCCTTGGTGGGATTGTTTTTTATATCCTCCAGTTAACTTTGAAAGAGTACATATATATTTTACTTACTGGTACCCTGATTACTTTGAGACCTTCAATATGATTGATCCTTTAGTAAATCCAGCATCTTCCTCTAACTTTGCCAGAATTGATAATCCTGAAATAAATGCTCTTCTTGATCTAACTGTGGCTGAAACTGATACCGCTCAAAGATATAAATACTACAAAAAACTTCAGTATCTAGTTATTGATAAATTTACATATCATATGCCCTTAATGTATGATACATTCTATTATGTTCACACTTACTCCCTAAAAGGTTTCCCATATAATTGTATGAGAAGATTATATTGGTATCCAACGTATCGAGAATAAATTCAATTAAATAACTTAAATTTAAAGTAAAAATAGAAAAAAAGTGTAATTGTTATGGAAATGGAAAAGAAAAAGTTAGCAATAATTATCCTAGCAGCAATAATAGGTATCTCTGGTGTTGGAAACGTTCTTTTAACTCTACTGGCTATGGTTGAACCTCCTACATCTGGAGAAATTCTTAACGTAGCAAGAGCTTCTAATCCAGTTACCATGGATCCATGCAATACTTGGGATAGTGTTTCAAATGACATGCTTGATCAGGTGGTTGAGACATTAATTGCGTACGATTTAAGTGATCCGGACCTTCCGCTTGTAGGACGCCTTGCGGAATCTTGGTATTGGCCTGATAATACATCTATCGAGTTTAAACTACGAGAAAACGTATATTTTCACGATGGCTCAAGGCTTACAGCAGATTGTGTTCTACATACAATTACTCGGATTAATTTTTTCGGTAACTGGACTGGTACTTTAGACCCTGACCAATATACTGTAGCATCTCCTCATCATCTTTATAAATTTAGCGATGGTATTCCAATCATTAATGATACACTTAGCTTTGCTACTGGTGATTATAATGCAACTCTTATATTAAATAGCCCGTTTAGTCCTGTGGAAGGATTATTAGGCTACACAGCAAGCGCAATCGTCCATCCCGATTCTACTCCTGTAGGTGAAATGTTAGATCTCAACGAGGATCTCGTTATTGGTACAGGACCGTTCAAATTAGTGAGATACATTCCTGATTCTGAAGTACGATTTGCGCGTTGGGAGCGATATTGGAGAACGGGTGCGTATTGGGATGAGATTGTTTATATCTATTATAGAGATGCTGTTTTGCTCTGTAATGCTATGTCTAATGGAAATATTGACTGGTTAGGTCAACGTCCTATAGGGCCAAAAAGTTGTGTGGAACCAAATTCAAATATCACAATAACGGGAGATGGCATTCATGAATATATCAATGGTTCAATCTATTGGTATATTGCCTTTAATTCTGAGATTATAAATCAGACATGGAGAAAAGCGATCTCACATGCATTTAATTACACCTATCTTATTGAAGATATAGATGAAAGTACAACTGTTAGAGCAAATTCATTAGTTCCCCCAGGTTTTCCTGCGCATAATAAATCCGTAAGAGCAGCGAATTATGATATTCCAACAGCGAGACAATATATGCAGAAGATGGGTCATGGAGTAGGATGGGAGATAGGCACCATGAATGGAATTCAATTTACTCCAGGAGGTGACGAAGCACTATGGACAGCAGCTCAATTTATTCCAGAAACAGGAAACTTCACAGGTAATCAATGGAATTTCCGGCATAGGCTAGGTAGTCATTTTATGGAACTTCTTATCCAACGATTCACCGAAGATATGGATTTAATAGGAATTGATATGGATATAATAGAATTGACCTGGGATGAATTTATAAGTATGGGACAGCAAGATCCTGATAGACTTCACATCTATTATGTTGGATGGGGTCCTGAATACTATGAACCCTTCAATATGATTGATCCATTAGTTAACCCAAGCTCGTCATTAAACTTCGCAAGAATTAATAATTCTGAAATAAACACCCTCTTAGCGAAAACTATTGCTGAAGCTGATACTCAACTGAGAATTAAATACTACAAGAAACTTCAATATTTTATTATAGAAAAATGTGCTTACCATATGCCTCTAGAATATGATAAAATATATTTTATTCATGCTAAAAGTCTAAAGGGGTTCCCTTATAACTGTATGAAAAGTCTATATTGGTATCCAACTTTTAGAGAATAAATTCAATTAATTAATTTAAATTTAAAGAAAAAATAGAAAAAAAAGTGTAATTGTTATGGAAATGGAAAAGAAAAAATTAGCAATAATTATCCTAGCAGTAATATTAGGTGTCTCTGGTGTTGGAAACGTTCTTTTAACTATAATAGTTATACAGGAACCACCTCAATCTGGAGAAGTACTAAGAGTGCCATGGATTTATTATCCTCCAGTTACCATTGATCCATGTAATAGCTTAGATAAATTTTCAAATGATATCCTTGATCAAGTAGTGGAAACCCTCATTGCCTACGATTTAACTGATCCGAACCTTCCCCTTGTAGGACGACTCGCAGAATCTTGGTATTGGTCTGATAATATGTCCATCGAATTTAAATTGCGAGAAAATGTGTTTTTTCATGATGGTTCAAGGCTTACAGCGGAGTGTGTTCTGCATACAATTACTCGAATTAACTTTTTTGGTAACTGGACTGGCACTTTAGACCCTGATCTTTATACTATGGCAACTCCACACTCTCTTTATAAATTCAGCGATGGAATACCTATTTTTAATGATACATTAAGTTATGCTACTGGTGATTATAATGTGACCCTAGTATTAAATCGACCATATTGTCCTGTGGAAGGATTACTAGGCTATACAGCAAGTGCAATAGTCCATCCTGATTCTACTCCTGTAGATGAAATGCTTGAATTGGAAGTAGATTTCGTTATAGGAACTGGGCCATTCAAATTAGTTAAATATATCCCCAATTCAGAGATTAGATTTGCACGATGGCAAAGATACTGGAGAACTGGAGCGTATTGGGATGAGATTATTTATGTGTATTACACAGACTATATTTCTGCTCTTAATGCTTTAATTGATGGAGATATACACTGGCTAGGTAAAATACTTCGTTCACTTAAAATTGATTGGTATTCAATCCCAAATACCACGATAACTGGAGATGGAGTTCATGACTACATGAATGGATCTCTCTATTGGTATATCACTTTTAACTCCGAAATTATAAATAAGACGTGGAGAAAAGCTATCTCGCACGCATTTAACTATACTTATCTAATTGAAGAAATAGATGAGGGTACAACTGTAAGAGCTAATTCATTAATCCTACCTGGCTTCCCTGCTCACAACTCATCAACTAAAGGTGCCCATTATGATATCCCCTTGGCAAGAATGTTTATACAAAAGATGGGGTATGGAGTAGGATGGGAGATAGGCACTATGAATGGAATTCAATTTATCCCTGGAACTGATGAAGTTTTGTGGAAAACAGCACAATTCATTCCAGATGTAGGAAATTTTACGAATAATCAATGGAACTTCCGGCATAAGCCAGGTAGTCATTTTATGGAACTTCTTATCCAAAGGTTTATGGATGATATGAATTTAATTGGACTTGATGTAGTACCAGCATTTCAAACTTGGGATGAATTTATAAGTATGGGACAGCAAAATCCTGATAGACTTCACATCTACTATGTTGGATGGGGTTCAGATTATTTTGAAACCTTTAACATGATTGAACCGTTAGTTAATAATGCATCTGCTACAAACTATGCCAGAATTAACGATCCACACATACAAAATCTCCTAGAACAAACCATTGCTGAAACAAATACTGTAGCTAGACACATTTTATATAAACGACTTCAAGGATATATTATTGATATACAATATTACCACATGCCTTTACAATATGACACACTATCCTTTATTCATTCTAAATATTTAAAGGGAGTTCCATATAACTGTATGGAATATGCATATTGGTATCCAACGTACTATGCATAAATTAAGTTAGAAATGTATATTCAAAAAACAAATTAAGAAAAAGTGTATAGAAATGGAAATTGAGAAAAGAGGATTATTAATTATCATCTTATCAGGATTACTAGTAATATTTGGTATAGGTAACTTTTTTTTAACTTTATTGGTTTTGAGTGAACCTCCTCAATCTGGAGAAATTCTTAAAGTAGCAAGGACATCTAATCCACTTACCATGGACCCATGCAATAGTTGGGATAGTCTTTCAAATGACATGCTTGATCAGGTTGTTGAGACCCTAATTGCATATGATTTAAGTGATCCGAACCTTCCCCTTGTAGGACGCCTTGCGGAATCATGGTATTGGCCTGATAATAAGTCCATTGAATTTAAATTGCGAGAGAACGTGTTTTTTCACGATGGTTCACGACTTACCGCGGATTGTGTGCTTCACATATTTGCTCGAATTAACTTTTTTGGTAACTGGACAGGAACCTTAGATCCCAATGTTTATACTATGGCAGCACCTCACTCTCTTTATAAATTCAGCGATGGCATTCCAATTTTTAATGACACACTTAGTTATGCTACAGGTGATTATAATGTCACTCTTATATTAAATCGTCCTTATACCCCCGTTGAGGGATTATTGGGCTACACAGCAAGTGCAATCGTCCATCCTGATTCTACTCCTGTCGATGAAATGCTAGATGTTGAAGATCTCGTTATTGGTACAGGACCATTCAAACTAGTAAGATCTATTCCTAATTCTGAGGTTCGATTTGCGCGTTGGGAGCGATATTGGAGAACGGGTGCATATTGGGATGAAATTATCTATGTTTATTATAGAGACGCTGTCACTGCTCACTGGGCTATGCAAAATGAGGAAATTGACTGGTTAGGTCAAGGTATTGCTTCCTTTAAATGTTACGGTGGAATTAGTTGTGATTGGCCTTTAAATCCAAATATCACGATAACTGGAGATGGTGTTAATGATTATATAAACGGATCTATCTATTGGTATATTGCTTTTAACTCTGAGATTATAAATCAGACATGGAGAAAAGCGATCTCTCATGCATTTAACTATACTTATCTAATTGAAGAAATTGATGAAGGTACATCTGTTAGAGCAAATTCATTAGTACCACCCGGATTCCCCGCACATAATTCATCGACCAAAGGTGCTCATTATGATATCCCATTGGCAAGAACTTTTATGCAAAAGATGGGATTTGGAGTTGGGTGGGAACTCGGTTCTCAAGTTGGAGCTATATTCACTCCTGGAGCTGATGAAGCCCTATGGGCATCAGCACAATTTATACCAGATTTTGGGAATTTTTCAAATAATCAATGGAATTTCCGACATAGACAAGGTAGTCATTTCTATGAACTTCTTATCCAACGATTCACTGAAGACATGGACAAAATTGGAATTGATGTTGTCCCACAAGTATTAACATGGGATCAATTTATCGAGATGGGTCATTCTCATTCTGACAGGCTTCACGTCTACTATGTTGGATGGGGTTCTGATTATTTTGAAACCTTTAACATGATTGAGCCGTTAGTTAATAATGAATCTGCATCAAACTATGCCAGAATTAACGATCCACATATACAAAATCTCCTAGAACAATGTATTAGTGAATCAAATACAGCAGCTAGACATTTTCTATATAAGAGACTTCAAGGATATGTTATTGATGTGCAATACTACCACATGCCTTTACAGTACAATAAACTCTACTTTGTACATATTAGAAATTTAAAGGGAATCCCATATAACTGTATGAGATTTCTATATTGGTATCCAACTTATAGAAAGTAATGGACATTATTTAGCCAAAACTTCTAAACTTTTTATTTATTTTCTGATTGATTATAGATAATGAAATTTATTTTGTCGAATTACCTATAAAAAATATAGAAGAAATTAATGGATATTCATATATGCAAATATTTGAAGTAGTTGAATTAGCAGAATTTCCTTACATGGAAACTAATGAAGTAGGGGAAGGACAGAATGTAAGAGATATTCTGAATGAAAATAACAATGAAAAAGTATTTTTGTTGGTAGATCACGATACTAAGAGAATTTGGGTTTACAATGGATCTCAGAGTTCTTTTAAACTTCAAATATATGGTGGTATCTTAGCGGGAATGTTAAGGAAGCAATTAAGGCTATTTTATAGGGTATATCCGCTTAATTTATATTCACAAGATGATAAAGAATATCAAGATCTACTTAGCAAACCTATTGGTGGAGGAAGAGCATTTCCGATCGAGAAAAAAGACTTTCCAGAACCTACTCCCGATAAGATTGTGGCTGATTTTTCTATTTCGAATCCAAAAATCAACAAAGCTATTGAGTATATTAATGAATTACCAAATCCTGATAATCTCTTAAGAAGATTTATGATAGTTGGGGGAACTATCTTTACTGATGAAGAAATAACTGAATCATTTTTAAAAGAAGAAAAAACGAGTTTGAAAACTGTTAAACTGGGACGATTAAACAATGGATTTACTTTTTTTCAAGACCATAATTACTCTACTCGATTAATCATAAAAGAAAGAAATATTCAAGGGATTGAGTTATTTATACATAAAGATGATAAATCTCCAACTTTTAAAATCAATATTCCCGTTATTTATGAGGATAAATTTAGTAAACCTGGTTCAATGAAATCATTAATTACAGCATTTCAAATTCCTAAACAAATTAAATTCTCAGGAGAGAAAGAAAAAAACATTCAAGAAAACGACAATAATACTTGAAATGATTCTACTGATTAATCCTAGAACTTCAAAACCTTCAGAAGTTCGCACACAATATTTTAGAGAGCCAAATTTAGGAATACTCTACTTAGCTGCCATTTTAGATTTAAATGATATTCCCGTAGATATCCTAGATCTTGAGCAATTTATTGATTTAAATGAAAATGAGTTGGAAGACTTAATCAAAGAAAGAATAATCAATTATAAAATATTTGGCATCACATCTCTTACAAATACTATTCATCTTGCGTTAAATATCGCAAGAATTATAAAGAATCAAAATAAGGAGAATACCATCGTTTTAGGTGGTCCTCATGTCTCCTTTACATATAAAAAACTCCTAGAACATGATAAAAAGGCTGAAAAATTAATTGATTATATATGTATAGGAGAAGCTGAGAATTCTTTTCTGCAATTGGCTAAAATTTTAATTTCAAAAATATTAAATAAAAAAAAGTTAAAGGATTATGAACAACAATTAAGGATTATTAATGGCTTAGCCTTTATCGATTCTAAAGGAAATTTAATCTTCAATCCTCCTATTGATAATATTAAATTAGAGAATTTGCCTTTACCAGCACGATATAAGGTACCTCAAGATAATTATTATTATACTGTAGCTAATATTATAGTCAATAGAGGATGCCCAAATCAATGCTCTTTTTGCTCAAGACAAAATCTTTTTAAAACTACGAGAATTAGAACTATTGAATCAATTTTAAAGGAGATTAGAGATATACTGTATTTACAAACTTATAATCACATTAATTTTTATGATAATATCAACATTAATAAAGAATTTTTCAGAAAATTTTGCAAAATGTTTATTGAAAATAATATAAAAATTCCGTGGGGTTGCGAAATCCGGGTAGATGCAATCACCTTGGAAGAAGCTCGCTTATTGAAAAAAGCAGGATGTAATTTAGTAGCAACTGGAATAGAATCTGCAAATGATACGGTCCTAAAAACAAATTTCAAGTATCAAGATCCAGAGCGTGTAAGAAATGGTATTATACATCTAAAAAACAATAATATTGCTATTCAAGCATATTTTGTATTAGGTTTACCTGGAGAAACTGAAAAGAGCTTTTCTGAAACAGTAGAATATATAAAATCTTTGCCATTAGACGAGAGTGATGAAATAAATTATTTTGTGGCAACTCCATACCCCGGATCTCGTTTATGGGATGAAAAAGAACATTTTCAAATAAAAATATTTGAAAAAAAATTTACTAACTATGATTGTAATCATATTATATTTGAGACAAAGGAATTAAAGAAAGAGAAATTAGAAGTACTATATAAGTATGCAAAAGATATTGAGAAAGAATACCAGCGAAAAATATAATTCAAAATTATAATCTTAAAAGGTGAATACCAATTCCGAGCGATTTCACAAAGCAAATTATTCACATTATTAAATCAATACCAAAAGGTAGAGTTCTTACTTATGGATTTATCGCTAAACTCGCAGGAAATCCAAGAGCAGCTAGACAAGTTTCATGGATTCTACATTCATCATCCAAAAAATACAACTTACCATGGCATCGTGTTATCAGCTCGAACGGAAAAATCTCTCTAAAATCTCTCGAAGACCAGCAATATCAAAAAAATCTGCTAGAACAAGAAGGAATTAAGGTTTTAGATGGATTCAAAGTGGAACTTGAAAAATATTTATGGAAAATTAGTTCTATTGAAAACCTGTGAAAAAGGGTTTTTTAAAATTATAGATTACGTGATCTATAAGGTAAGCAGCTTGGAAATGTTCGAAAAAATAGAGAAAATGCGATATCTTCTTTACCTTCTTGAAGTAACTTTCTAACATTTTCTAAATTCTCTTTCTGAGTCACTATCTCGCTATCAGGAGAACCTAATTGTTCAAACATTTTAATTCTTGATTGGAAAAGATCAAATAATCTGTTTCCATTATCACTTTTAAAATTTCTAAAATCTTTTCTACAAGCTACTAAAATTTTACCATAAACAGGTTTTTTAGGGAATTTTCCCTCAGTCATCATATATACCACTTATATTTCACCCATTAATTATAATATTTCAATTTTTTTCTTTGATATAAATGTCAATTAAAGTATATATAATTTGCGAATTCTTTGGAAAAAACACAAATAAACCGTGATTATTAACGATCTTTACAAATCTTTCTACTTTCTATTTTACATTTCAATCAAGGATAATTTTATTAATAGAAGATTAACTCTAGAATAATGTAGATAATCAATTTTTTATATTATCCATAACACACACTATTATAAATAAAAAAACTCAGCAAAATTATAAAAAGAAT
>JAEOTV010000121.1 GCA_016839635.1 Promethearchaeota archaeon
ATGAGGTTGTGCATTTAATTTACTTGGTCTTCCAAAAGTTGACCAACGCAATTGCCCAATACCAATATTTCCTTTCATATTATCTAACTTTAGAGCTTCAACTACACTCTCTACAGTGCCCATATCTTTTCTAAGATCGATTTCGCCATCTAGATATGTAGCTAAACCAAGACTATCATAGCCTCTGTATTGTAATCTTCTTGCTATTATCAATAATTTCTTGGCTATATCTCCCTTTTTTGCAACAACCCCAAAGATACCACACATAGTTATTACATCAACATTAAATCTTCTATTATTCTAAAAACTATGAATAAAAGTATATAATAGATTTAAATTATTTTGAAAATTCTTATTTATAGTTTAGATTTTCCTATCTAAAAAAGAAAAATATGACCTCATTAAGAATAACAACCCCTTGTCGCATACACCTTTCTTTAATAGACGAGAATGGATACACCGGTAGAGTGGATGGCGGTATCGGCCTTATGTTAGACCGTCCTAATGTAGTTTTTGAAGCTTCTAACAGTGCTAAAGAATTTAAAATTGAAGCTCATAAGTATTATCGAGAATCAATTGAAGTCATCAATGTAATTGCTTCTAAGGTATTTAAACAATATAATATTAGTAATAAAAATTTTCATTTTAATCTCAAAAGGTACTTTCCCTCACACGTAGGGTTGGGCTCAAAAACTCAATTATCTTTAGCTATAGCCACCGCGATTACGAAACTGAAAAGCATAACTCATTTAACTCATAGGGATTTAACAAAATTAGTAGAAAGGGGTGGTACTTCTGGAATTGGATGGAGAGGCTATAATACAGGTGGATTTATTTTAGACGGTGGACACGATTTTGGACGAGGAAAAGAGAAAGAAACTTTTTTGCCTTCCTCTGCTTCAATTTCAGCAGATCCTGCCTTAACCATATTAAGACATAATATACCAGAACATTGGAGATTTGTACTTGTTATCCCTAATGTAAAAAAGGGTGCTTTTGGAGATGAAGAAATCAGTGTCTTTCAAGATTATGCCCCTATTCCCAGAAATGAAGTAAATGAAGTATCACATCAAGTAATAATGAAAATTTTACCTGGTATCATAAACGGTGATTTACAATGCTTTGGAGAAGGATTAAGAAGAATTCAGAGCATAGGCTTTAAGAAAATCGAAATAAATTTACAACATGATAAAGTTAAAGAATTAATTCAATTTTTTAAAGACTATGGATTAAAAGCATATGGTATGTCATCTTTTGGACCAAGTGTAGTTGGTATTGTGGAATCAGATTTAGAAGCTGAAATATTATTAAGAGAAATTCAGAAAAATCAAAAGAATGGGGGAGGACATATCTATATTTGTAAACCTAACAATACTGGAGCTAAAATCGAGTTTATAGATTGAATTAATATGCCTGAATCTAATGATAAAATTTATTTCTCCTCTGATCTAAGCAAGAGAGAGAGAGCCTGCTTTGAGACAGGTATTAAACTCGGAGCTTTATACCATATTCTTAGCGGAATCCCTATTAGAGATGATGAAAACATTATTAATTCAATAGAAAAAGGTATTGAATCAGCAATTTCTTGCCAACCATTTGTAAAATCTGTGAAGATACATTTTGATCGCGATAAAATTTCTGGGTCTAAAGAAGCTGTATACGATTATGATGAGATAAATGGCAAAATGATCCAAGCAGAACTAAATATTGAATATGAGTCAATTCATGTAGTAGCAAAAGTACAATGGGTAGATCAATTAAAATATCCCCTTATGTTTATTGAAAAGATTCATGAAAAATGACCTACATATTGGTTAACTAATTCAATAGCTTTTAGCGCATTTTTATTTCTTCCAATTCTTTCAATATTTTTACTATAATCTGATATTTTTTCACAGATTTTAGAAATTAGATTCATATTTTTATTTTCATCTGCAACTTTTAAACGTGTTGCCAAGATAATAGATTCTAAAGCTAGATTTTCAGCACGATTAAATAATTTATGAGATTCCTTAAGTTTTTCAGCAAAAACAACTTCTAAACTAAATACAGGGATAATAAATTTCCCTAAATCATCTCCTTTGGATTTTTGACATTCTTTCAATACTTTCCCTATCAGAATTCCCCATGCTTTTTTTATAAAAGGGACATCCATCGAAAGGGATTCCAAATGCTTAAAATCGTAATAAATAGATGGAAATTCATTTAATCCTATTGGAGAATCCTTTTCTTTCAAGGTAGCTAATGCATATAAAAAAATATCATCCACAAAATTGATAACTATGATACTATTTTGTTTCAAATTTTTATAAGTAGTTGTACTATAGAAAGGTGACATCTGAATTTGCTTGCCTTCAATTACTCTAATACCCATACAAGAAGTATTCGGTTTAATTATTAATCCATCGGCAGAGATGGAATAAGATGTAGCAATAATTTCATATAAATTATTTTTCTTCAAGCCGAAATTTTTTAGATTAAAAGTCATTAGAAAGGATAAAATCCTACTTTTTTTATTTTTCACTTGTTTATAATTCAAATTTTGTTACTTTGGGCAATGTTTCAATTTCGGGGTAAATTTTACCTACGACCAATGGAGAACTATTATAGATCTCCTCAATTTCAATAACTCCAAATTTTATTCCTCTATATTTTTGAAAACCTGTAAAGGTACCTTTTACTATTTGACTTGCAAAATCGAAATTCATTCCAAAAACGGCAACTTTAGAATCAGTTGGAATATTGTATAAATCCTTTTTTAGCACTGAAGGAGGGAATACTAATCTATTATGATCAGCTGCTTGAAGTTGTATGCAAGGAATTATGATTGGATAACCATCTGAAGGATTAACATATCCAATTGCACGTATACCAATAGTAGTAGTAAATAAATCATATCCAATCACATTTAGCCGCTTTTCATTAAGTTTGGTTTTTGCTCCTCCTTTTCCTATTATATTTTTTATAATGCCTTTTACAATTCCGAATAAAGGCAAATCTCTAATAGGAGTAGAAGCTACAACTTTATTGTAATATGCAGTATGAACCCTATAATAAGTAAAATATCGAAATAAATCAGAATTGTTGAAGAACTCTAATTCTTCTCCTTCCGTGGCAGTATGAGTGAAATCTGCTTTTAATTGAAGAAATTTGAAGGGCATATCTGCGGTCATATATAATATACCTTGTTTAGGGTTTTTTTTAACATTTTTTTTGCTAGTTCCCTCTGTAAAAGCACCCCACACAACTTTTTCTTTATTTAATATCCGATTCATAGCAATGAAAGTAATGTGAGGCCAACCTCGGTCATCTATAGTCCCTAATAATTTTAACATCATCCCAGGTTGAGTAAATTCAATTGCTTTTTCTGAAGCCTCAGACGACCAACCATAAACTTCATTTTTCTTTCCCATAATTGAACATCTATTTCTTTTTTTTTAAAAGTACATTATTAATTTTTAACATGTAGATATTTTTGAATCTTCATTATTTTCTTCATTATTAGTATTTACTTTTTTTGCCAAACCAGACCACTTTACGTTTTTAACACCAGTAGATTTTGCTATTTGCAGAAAATGTGCCATTTCTTCTTCAGATAACAACGAGTAATTTTTAAGTGGCCAATCCATATTTAATCTTTCATATTTAGTAGTACATAAGTTATTAAAAGCTAATAAATCCCAACGTTCAGGAATGTTTTTCAAATTATTTACTATAAATTCACCGATACCTTTGATATTAGCATCTGTTCCAGTGAAATTTGGGATAGTAGGAGTTCTAATCCACATTTTTTTGTCGTTTTGTTCAATATACTTAGAAAACCAAATAGAATTTTCTAAAATTAAATCATTTGCGACTCCAGTAAACTCCTTATGTTTTTTATTGTTGATTTCTTTAATATCAAGAAGTAATAAATCCACATATGGCAATAATTTCTCATAAATTTTTCTTGATGAATACCCACAAGTATCTAATGCGGTTGAAATGCTATTTTCTTTACATTTTTTAAGAAATGATAAAATAAATTCATATTGTACAGTTGGTTCTCCCCCGGAAACAGTAATACCCCCCTTAGATTCAGTATAATATATTTTATCCTTATTCACTTCATAAAATAAATCTTCCAATTCCCACCATTCTCCAAACATATGTAAAGCGGTACTAGGACATTCTTCCACGCATTTTCCACAACTATTGCATATTTTTCTATCAATATGTATTCCTACTTCATTAGATGATAATGCGTGTAAATCACAAACTTTTATACAAGATCTACATCCTATACACTTATGTTTGATCCATTCCAATTGAGGTTCTTTCAATATTGACTCTGGATTATGGCACCATACACATCTTAATGGACACTGCTTGAAAAATACAGTTGTTCTAATACCTGGACCATCTTCTGTTGACATCTTTTGAATTTCAAAAATAAAACCATTTACTGAATCGATCATTAAACTGAGTCACCATATAAAAGAAATTTAAAAAAGAAAATAAAATTTACATTTTATGAGATTCTCTGGCTATAATTTCATCTTGAAGCTCTTTTCCTATAGCATTAAAATATGCATTATAACCAGTTACTCTAACTAATAAATTTGGATAATTTTCCGGATGTTTTTGAGCGTCTCTAAGTAGATCTACATCTAACATGTTTACTTGTAAACAAGTTCCACCATTTTCAATATAACCTTTTAAATATGATTTAAATTTTTCTTTATTTTCTGGATCTCTAAGAATACTTGGATTAAATGTTATTGTATGACTCGCTCCATTAGGAAGATAATTTATATATTCTCCTTTAGAAGTTTTTCCTCCAATTGCAATTCCAACTGAATTGGTAACAGCCGTAGGTCCCTTTTTATCTACTCCATTACTAGGACAAATTGCATTTGATAAAAATGTTCCTGATTTTCTGCCATCTGGAGTCGCAACTGTAAGACTCGCATCTGTTCCAGCCCAATAATTCCAAGATAACATACCTGGCCGAAATTGAAAATTAGTAGGTGTCTTGAATTTCCAAGTTTCTTCAGACCAGACTTCCATTACTTTCCTAGCCATTTCATCAGCATCATCTTCATCATTTCCATATTTTGGGGCCTTATTTATTAAGAATGATTGCATAACAGGATATTCATCTCCTTCAAAATTATATAGAAGGGCATCTTTTATTTGTGAAATACTATATTTCTTCTCTTCATAAACTAGTTTTTTAATTGCTAATAGTGAATCTACAGTTGTTGCAAATCCAACACCTTCAATTGTAATAAAACGTAGTTCAGGACCTCCATTTCTTACATCCAAACCTTTTTCAATGCAACCTCGAACTAATGTCGATACATATGGAGTTGGAATGTATTTTGCACGAATATCTTCAGACATATTATAAACATCTACCGTATATTTTATAATATATTTAATTTGCACTTTCCAAGCACTCCAGAATTCTTCCCAGGTTGTAAATTTTTCAGGATATCCTGATTTTGGTCCTATTTGTTCTCCTTTCTTTGTCCAAGGTTTCTTAAAATTTCCGGGCATGCTTTTCCCATTCCATAAGGTTAGTTCAATGCTCTTGGCTAAGTTTGGATTACAATTAACTGTACCTGAACGATCATTTCCCTGCATAGTGTTTTCTAAGCACCCAACACATGCATAATTCCAAGCATCTTCTTTTGAAATACCTTCTCTAAGTAATCCTGCAATAGCTCTTTCATCAAAATTTATTAAAAATGGAGCACCTTGAGAGTTTGATATCATTTCAACTATTTTGTTTAATAGTTTATCAGGAGAATTTCTATGTAAACGAACATTTGGTTTAGGTTCTAAAATTGGAGACCATTCATCAATAACTTCTAAAATTGTATAAGTCAACTCATTTGTAAGATCTTCTCCATTAGGACCACAACCAGATAAAGTCATTAACTGACCAAAGCCAGACGTAATCCCTTGCCTTCCAACCATTATTTGGGCATCATAAATAGTATTACAATGAAACCAAAAGCAACCTAAAATATCTTTCGCAAAATCCTTTGTGATAGACTTCTCCTCAATAACATCTTTTTGATATAAAGACCATAAATATTGATCTGTTCTACCAAAAGACATTCCTGCACCGGGATAAGATTCTTCTGAAATAGTTAACATGTGAGTTAACCAAAGTGATTGGACACCTTGCCAAAAAGTTTCAGCTGGTTCCCAAGGAACCCGTTCCAAACTTTCGGCCATTTGTTTAAGTTCCTTAACTCTTTCCGGTGATGAAGTTTCACTTATCAAGCGTTTGCATTCTTCAGCATACTTTTTTGCTAATTTTTTAGGGATTTTTGCTGCTCTAATCATTGCCCTAAGTTCTTGACCTATTGAGCTTTTCCTTTCTTTTTGGTTTAATTGTTCAAATCTTTCTTTTGCTTTTTCATAGACAAATTTAAATCCTTTCTTAATAATCGTCTCATAATCAGGAATTAGATGACCAGCAGTAGCACCTAAATTCCCAAAACCTGAGTTATGGAATTTAAAAACTGCTCTTCGAATCTTTAAATTTTCCTTCCAAAATTTTTTAGCTTCTTTTTCTGTAAAGCATTTACTAAATTGGGTTTGAAATCTTCCACCTGCTATTAAATCCTTTTCGGAAATAATCTCTTGTGGAATATATTCCAATACAGCATTTTTAAAAAAGATAATTCTACGTTCTGGAAGGGATAATTCCCAAAAATCTTCAGGTAATTTGATAATTGGAGCCATAGATCTCATTGAACTTTCTAATATTCCTTTACCTTTATTTCCTAAATATAAGTAAGATTCAGGAACAATATACATATTACCTTCTTCAAAAATCAGATCCCAATCCGTCCCGGTGGTAAAAGGCATATACTGATTATTCCATTCTCTTTTTACTCCTTTAAAATAATATTCTCTAAGCCAGTGTGAACGAGGAGAAAGATCATGAGGTTTGGCAATGGGAAACTTCGGTTCTCTTTTATGACCAGTAAGGTCTCCATTAATTTTGCTCATTCTTTTAAACCTTATAAATTTAATAATATTAGATCTCTTATTAATTCAAGAGCTCTTTTTCTAAATTAATTTAAGACAAATAAAGCTTTATAATTTCAAATTATTTTTAATAAGAAATTTTATGAAAATTAAAATAAAATTTAATAAAAAAAAGAAAAGAATAGATATTAGATTTTTTGCTTTCCTACTTCTTTATTTTTTTACCTTTTATCATACTTTTTCTTACATTATCCCCCGTTTTTAGACGCCAATTCTTTAAACGCCCTTTCATATCGTTAAGTACATCTTTATATTCTTTATTATTAATCAGATTCTTTAACTCGAATGGATCTTCTTTCAAATCATAAAGTTCATCCATATCATTATCATTCCAAATATATTTATATCTGTCTGTCACAACCAAACGTCCTACATGATTAGACCAATGGCCATGCGTTTCACACATTAAATCATTACGCCATAAAACATTTTTTTCAGTAAATAATGGTAATATACTTTCACCATCAAATCTCTCACCAAGATCTATTCCAGCTACATCTAGAAATGTGGGCGCTAAATCAAGATTACTTACTAGTTTATTACATTTTTCGCCATTAGGAATATTATCAGGATAACTAATTACCATCGGAATACTTACCATCTCTTGGGGCATAAAACTGCCTTTATCAAAATGACCACCATGACATCCAACTGCATCACCATGATCACTCATCCAAATAATGATTGTGTTGTCAGTTAAGCCCAACTCTTCTAATGTATTTAATACCATTCCACCCGCTTCGTCAATTAAAGTTTGTTGAGCATAATTTTGTACTAAAACTCTTTGCCAATCTGTCCAATGTAATGGATTTGGATATATTAGTTTCCCATTTTCACTTATGGGATGATGATGGCTTAACTTATATATTTCTGGCTTATCTTGTAAGTCATCCTGAAAACTGGGAAGTTCAGGAATATCTTTTGGATCATATAAATCTAAAAATTCTTGAGTTGCAAAATATGGGAAATGAGGTCCCCAAAAATCCAAGCGTAAATGAAATGGTTTTGATTTATTACTTTTTGCAATTTCTCTTAGTCGTTCACAAGCTAGTGAAGCTAGAAAATAAGCTTCATGAGATTCTTTAGGTGTAGTCATTATTCCTGTAGTTTCTTGAGATAATATAGGAAAGTTAGGAGTGTGAAGTTCACCTTCTTGTATTCCAAGAGCTTTTGTATAAGGATGTTCAGGGCCTAAAAAATTCTTTTGAATTTTTACTTGAATGAAAGGAAGATTATGCTTTTTTAAATATTCTTTATATTCGTGCGAAGTATATGGATTTCCATATCTAGAACCACTACTATATCCTTCGCATTGAAAATCAAGGGCACTACCCCTTCCTGCATGCCATTTCCCGTAATAATAATTTTTATATCCTGCGTTCGCAAGAACACTCAAATAAACTTCTTTATCATATTTATGATTTGTCTCATTATGAATTTCACCATGATTATGAGGAAACAGACCTGTAAGCATGGTTCTTCTTGCTGGACCACATAATGGACAGGCAGTGTATGCTTGGGTAAATTCTATACCTTTATTAGTAAGTTTTTCGAAATTTGGCTTATGAATTTTAGAGCCTCCAACCATCTTACCATGCCCATAAAAAGCTTGGTGATCGTTCAGAATGCAGATAATGTTTGGTTTTTGGTTCATAGCAAAAATCTCTAAACTAAATTAATTTAGTAAAAATTGAATTTGTATTAAGTTTTTCAATTTTTATTTCTTACCCACTTGATAAAAAACGAGACATGTTTAATTCTGAAAGAGTTTTGGTAATCATTTTCTCTACCTTTTAAAAAAAAATATAATTTAGAAATAAAAAATCTTGCTTTATTAAATTCTTGCTTCAGAGAGATGAAGATGGTCTGTCTCGACCTCTACAAAGGCTTCAAATATCTCCTTTACACGTTGATTTTGCGCTTCAGCAGCAGCTTGACCATAGAATTTTATTGCTCTATCCTCTCTACTATGTGATTCTTCCAGATTAGGTTTGTATTTTGCAGCACATTTATCATATTTAGGGAATTCTACTTTATCTAATTTCAAAATTTTTTTCCATACAGCTGCGTGTTCAGCCTCAACTTTAGCTAGGATCTTAAATATCTTTTGACCATCTAATTCTGGGACTTTTTTACTAGCACATTTATAAAAAATATTATTAGAAATCTCCACTTCTAAAGCTTTCTCCACATTTGCTTTATCTTTTTCATTTAATTCAACATCCCATGCACCAGTATCATCATATTCTGTAGATTCTACAAAATATTTTTTGAAAGCACCACAAAATGGGCATCGACTAGGTGCTTCTTCTCCAATATATGCTTCCCCACATATCTCACATACATAGACTTTTACAATTATTTTATTTCACCTTGTTTTAATAATAATTCATTCTTATTTTTTCATACCCTAAAGTTTAAATTAATAAAAAATACCACAGTTTTTATATTTTTAAGTTAAATTCTAAAAACAGAATAAGTTAAAAGCAATTATTAAAAAAATATAGAATATAAAAAGAATTATAGCATCTTTTAAAATGTATCAATAGATTTAGTCTGATTATCAATGTATAGAGTTCTTGGTATTGACCCAGGATCGAAAAGTTGGGATTTCTTCGGTTTAGAGAATAAAAAAATAATTTTAGATACATCTTTACCTACTAAAGAGCTTATTAATGATCCGCAAAAAGTTATTACGATAATTAAAACTGTAAAAGATATTGATCTAATGGTGGCTCCAAGCGGATTTGGACTTCCTTTAAAAAACGTCCATGAATTAACAGAACAAGATATTTTTTTTACTTTGTTAAAGTTTGATCAAAAAGAAAAAAATAAACTAGTTGGTCTAGGAGAAGTTTTAAGATTAATCAAGGCTCAAAATATTCCAGGAATTATTGTTCCTGGAGTTAAACATTTACCTACTGTTCCTAAATATCGGAAGATTAATAAAATTGATATGGGAACTGCTGATAAAATTTGTACAGCAGTCACAGGAATTAGAGATCAAATGGAAAGATTTTGCATTCCACCACAAGATACAAATTTTATTTTAGTTGAGATAGGTTATGGTTTTACAGCAGTCTTAGCAATTGAAAATGGTCAAATTATTGATGGAATTGGAGGTTCTAATATAATGGGTTTTCATGCATGTGGTAGTCTCGATGGGGAATTAGCGTATCTAATTAAAAATATCCATAAGAGAAATATCTATAAAGGTGGAGTAGCTTATATTTCTGGATACTCTGATTTGAGTTTAAAAGAGATTACTCTTTTAGCAGAAAATGATGAACAAACAAAGATTGCATTAAAAGCCTATTTATCAAGTGTAAAAAAAGCCGTTTTTGGTATGTCATCATCATTTTCAAATAAGAATAAAATAAAAGAAATACTTTTAGCTGGAAGAGGTTCAAATTTGGCATATTTTCGAGAAAAAATGATAGATGAGCTAGAAAATGTTGCTCCAGTAAGAGTAATGAATTCTTTTAGTCAAATAGCAAAACGGGCGGCTCAAGGGGCGGCTTTTATAGCTAATGGACTTTTAGGAGGAAGATTCGAACCTATTATTAAAAACCTAAAAATTGAAGATGCTGCGGGCTCAATATTAGATGATATATTTATCCCATTTGAAAAAGAAAAGCTGATAAGTGATTTAGATTAAAATACTTATAATTACTGGTCAACAGAGTTATATTACAATACAAGAAATTATTAAACCTATTAAAAAGCATATCATAGATATTATAAGAGCGCCGATATCAATATCAGCATTTCTCACAAAACGGATCACATCCAATATTTTAGAAAATATAAAAACTTCTGAATATGATTTAGTCTTATTACCAGGTTTTGTTCAGTGGGATTCTAGTGAGTTAGAAGAGAGTTCTTCAATAAAAATTAGGAAGGGTCCAGAATTCGCATCTGATTTACCTTTTACTCTAAATAATTTAGAAAATCTCGAGTTATCTAATACGATCCCAGCAAATAGATTATTAGATATGTCGGGAAAAAATGAATTTACAAAAATTGTAAAAGAGCAATTAAACTCAGCAATTAATGATCTAGGGACTCATACATATTACATTAATGAAAAAAAATCTAATATAATAATTGGAAGGAACCTGCCACCCCCGATAATTGCTGAAATTGTGAATTGTACAGAAAAAAGTAATCAGAATATTCTAAAAAAAGTAAAACATTATATTAATTCTGGAGCAGATATTATTGATATTGGTTGTGTATCTAATAAACCAAATCCCCAAAGAATAAAGGAGATAATCCATTTAATTAGAAAAAACCATGGTGTGTTAATAAGCATCGATTCAATGATCCCAGAAGAAATAAAAGCTGCTGCTGAGGAAAATATAGACCTTATTTTAAGTTTAGATCTTGGAAATTATGAGGAATTGTTAAACATACCTAAAAATATACCTACTGTTATACTTCCTACTAATATTAAGGAAGCCTACTTTCCAAAGGATCCAGAAACAAGGATCCAAAATTTATTCAAATTAACCAGAGAATTATTTAACAAAGGTTTTACTAAATTAATTGCTGATCCATTATTAGAGACTCCTATCAATCCCGGAATTAGCAACTCTTTGGAAGCGTATTTTCTCTATAAAAAGAAAGTTGCTGAAAATAAATACAAAGATTATGAATTACCATTATTTTTTGGAATATCAAACGTAGTAGAACTTATGGACATTGATTCAGTTGGAATAAATGGACTTTTAGCGAGTATTTCAATAGAATTAGATATGGGAATTCTTTTTACAGTTGAGCATAGTACTAAATTAATGGGAGGGGTAAGAGAATTAAAAGAAAGTGTAAAGCTAAATTATATAGCAAAATGTAAGAATACTCCCCCCATCAATCAAGGAATTAGAGTCTTTAAAGCCAAAGGAAAAATTAACCAAGAGATGCCGACAATAAATGAAGAAAAAATGATTGTAGTAAATACAAAAATCCATGATTATATTCCTGATGAATCGGGTTACTTTAGAATTTATGTGAATCATTATTTGAATAAAATTTATGTTCTTTTTTACTCAATTGATGATTTATTACTTCATACGTTTATAGGAGACAATGCAGAGGCTCTAAGTAAAAAAATAATTCAATCTAATTTAACAACGGACATTTATCATTTGAATTATTTAGGGAGAGAATTAAAAAAGGCAGAAATGCATTTACTTTTTGGGAAACCCTTTATTCAAGATGAATAGTTTAGAGTAGAAATTTAAATAATTATTAAACTTATATAGCATACTTCTATGAACTATACTATTTCAAATAGGTTAATATTATGATCCCAAAAAAAATGGAATCATTTCTTTATGAACATCTCCCTAAAGCCACTTTCAAAGCTCGGCTCAAAAAGGATGATGGAAGATGTTATCTTGAATTTGGTAATTTAGATGTTCATCTCTTATCCCATATAGGGATAATACGTGATAAAGTTGGTCCTCACCTGGTTGCATGTATATGGGATGAGAAATCACCCCTAGAGATTGGTGGATATGTAGTGGTCGACTCTCTAGCCGGAGGACGTCCTTCAATGGGAGGAATCAGGATGTTACCAGATATCACACCATCTGATATCCATAATCTAGCACGAGGTATGACGTTAAAAAATGCCGCTGCTAATCTTCCTTATGGAGGAGGAAAAGCAGGAATCGTAGCAGAAAGAGGACTATCTCCTGAAAAACATACTGAAATTGTTCGCGGTTTCGCTCGATTAATTCGACGATATATAGAGATTTACCTTCCAGGACCAGATGTTGGTACTAATGATGCTGATATGAAGACTATTGCTATTGAAAATGGATTAGACAATGCACTCTCTAAGCCTGCTGATATGGGGGGGAATCGTATTGATGAACTTGGAGCAGCCGCGGGAGGGGTTATAATTGCTTTACAAACTCTGTTAGGAATTATGCCGAGATTAAGAGTACTTACTCAATTCGCTAATATGGAAATCCCTAATATAAAAGATCTTAAAATATTAATTCAAGGTTTTGGGGCCGTTGGGGCACATGCTGCCCGTATTTTGAAAGAACGATTACCTGAAGCAAAAGTTATTGGTATTAGCGATTTAGAGGGTTATTTATACAATGAATCTGGATTACCTGTTGAAGAACTATTTAATATATGGAAAGAAAGCAAATTAGTAACTAATCATTATTTTAGAAATCAAATAATCTCGGAAGGATATAAACATCCTACTAAATTTTCTACAAATGCTAATAATTTGCTTTTAGAAAATGCTTTTTGTATGATACCAGCAGCTCCAGTTTTTAATTACTTATGTGTCAGAAAATCAGAAAATCCTTCAATGACTGTTGATCGAATGGGTAAATGGGCAGTGATTATTGAAGGTGCTAATACTTACTCTCCTGATCCAAATAGAAAAGCTGCCAGAATTCGGATGGAACAAATTGTTTATAAAGAAAAAGGGGTTATGATCGCAAATGATTATTTGGTTAATTCGGGAGGAGTTATATTTGCTGCACAAGAACATATCTTAAGAACCCCCGAACAATTAAAAATTCCAGAAGAATTATTGGGCAATCGTGAAGCAGTAGAAAAATGGTTAAAAGATCATGCAAAAGATTTTACTGAATTATCAAGACAACGTTTAAAAGCAGGTGAAGAGTATAGGGAGAATGTTATTCATAATAACATGATTGAACTAGTTGATCTACTATCAGCAAATCCTGATATGTTACCATGTACCGCTGCTGAACAAATAAGTCTTCAACGTCTTACAGCCAAAGAAAGAGAACGTACAGCAAAAGATATTATGATACCTATTCCGACTATAGATGTCAATAGTACTATTCAAGAGGCAGCATCTTTAATTATTGAGGATTTGAGCGATATCATTACTGTTCTTTCTGAAGATAAACTTGTAGGTGTCGTAACAGATTGGGATATTACTAAAGCTATAGCGGAGGGTAATATAGATGCTACTCTTGATAAAATAATGACTAAAAATGTTATTACAGCTCATCCGAATTTTACCATTTTAGATGTTGTACGTGAATTAGAACAGTATAAAATCTCAGCAATGCCTGTCGTTGAAGAAGGTATTGTTTTAGGTAAAGTTAACTCAGATTTAATTGCTCAACGGTATGTATTAGATTTACTCCAGTCCAACGAACCTCATTAATAAATATAAAAAACGTTTTAAAAAGATTTTCTCAAAAAAATAGGATTTTAGTAATATTTTAAAATATTATATATAGTATCTCTTTGAGCTGGTTTTTTTCCTGCATCAGTTATTATATTTATTATATCCCCTGGAGATAGATACTCTCCAAATTCTGCACCAGCACTTTTAGATATATTCTCTTCCATTAAAGTTCCTGAGAAATCGTTAACACCATAATTCAAAGAAACTTGAGCAAATTTAGGTCCCAATTTCACCCAACTACATTGAATATTATCAATATAGTTATTCAAGAATAATCTTGCAACAGAGAATAGCTTTAAATCATCCATTCCATAGATGGGATTTAATGGAAAATCTTCAAGTTGAGATAAAATTGGTTTTTCTTTTACAAAAGGTAAGGGAACAAATTCAGTGAATCCGAGTGTTTCTTTTTGTATATCTCTTAAAATTTTTAAATGCTTAATTCTATCATATAAAGATTCAATATGTCCATACATTATAGTAGAAGTTGTAGGAATTCCTAATTTATGAGCTGTAGTTATGATCTCCTTCCATTGGACGGTATTAACTTTATTTGGACAAATTATTTTTCGTATTTTATCAACTAATATCTCAGCTGCAGTTCCAGGGATTGAATCTAATCCTGCATTTATCAATTCCTTTAGAGTATCTTCTATTGAATTTTCATATAATTTAGACATATAATATACTTCTTGTGGAGAAAAGGCATGAGTATGAATCTCTGGATCTACTTCTTTAACCGTTTTAAGGATGTCTAAATAATATTCAAAATTTAAATCAGGATTTATACCACCTTGAATACAAATCTCTGTACATCCAAAACTTTTTGCTTCAAATACTTTTTCCTTAATTTGCTCTATAGAGAGTAAAAAAGCGTCAGGATGAGTAGCAGGTAAACTAAAAGAACAGAATTTACACTTTTGATAACAAATATTTGTAAAATTTATATTTCTATTTACAACAAAAGTTACTAAATTTTGCTTTTTTTCGAAACTGATCTGATCTGCTACATACTGTAAAGCAAAAAATTCTTTTCCCTTTACTTTTAATAATTCTAAGGCTTCAAGTGTGCTTAATTCCTCTGAAGCTAAAGCTTTCTTTAAAATTTCCTTAATATTTTGTTTAATATGTACAAAAATATGAGATTCATTCATCTATGTTTATATTATCTAGTACTTTTTTAATATTTTTTGAACAAAATCCTTCTTTTCTAATGAATTTATCATATATGGGGAGTCTCTCTTTAAGAAAATAACCTTTATCTTTACAAATTTTATACAAATGTTTTATTTGAGGCCATTGGCTTTCAGGGTTTATATGATCTAATGTAATAGGAGAAATTCCTCCAAAATCATCAATACCCATCTCAATAAACTCTTTTTCAAAACCATCAATAAGATTTGGTGGTATTTGAATAGTAATATCATTTTCAAAAATAATTCGAGCAATTCCTGTTATTTTAAGCATCTCCTGAAAGGAAAAGGGCTTTTTTGGTTGGTAAGGTATACCTTTTTTTTTTACAAAATTCTGAATTATTACTTCTTGAATATGACCATATTTTGTATGGATTGCTTTTATTAAGTTTAAATCCTTTAAAACGTCATCAATAGTTTCTCCTATACCTAATAGTAAACCGGTAGTAAATGGAATTTTTAGTTTTCCAGCATTAGTAATGTGTTCAATTCTTTTTTTTGGTAATTTTTCAATCGAATATTCATGTACGTTCCCTTTTTTAAAAAGGTTCATATTGGTACTTTCAAGCATCAATCCCATACTAGCATTGTATTTTTTTAATTCCTTCATTTCATCATATGTTAAAAAACCTAAATTTGTATGAGGTAAAATGTTAAAATTAAGTAAGTAGATACAGATTTCTTTTACATATTCCATAAAATCTGAATATTTTAATCTCTCTAATTCATTTTTAATTTCAAGAAAACTTCCAGGGTGCTCACCAGACATTAAGAGAGCTTCTTTACATTGATATTGGACTGCTTTTTGAGTTAATGCAATTATTTGATCATTACTAAGTAATATTACATTAGATTCACCATTTAATTTAGGGATTTTATAATTAAAATAACAATATCCACACTGATTAACACAATAATTTGAAAGAGAAAGTGTGAAATTCTTAGAATAAGTTATTACCTTTTTTTCATCATCTGGTAATTGATCTCTTATCAACTTGACTTTTTCTCTGATTTGGTTCAATCTGAGCTTTTTAAAGCTTTGTATTTCACTATTTTTATCCATTATTCAATCTTTTTGTATTTTAAAACTAGATAATTATCCCTATTTTTAATTTCAAGCAACTTAAACCTTGGTGCTTGAGCCATAAATTCAAAACCTTTACCTTCAACAAGGCTAATCGCATCTATTCCACCAATCATCCATGGAGCGATAGTTAATCTTATTTCATCTATCAAATTACTTCTTATAAAAGCCCAATTTAGTGTGCCTCCTCCCTCTAATAAAAGCTTTTGAATACCTAAATTATAGATGTGTGGCATAAGTTCCGGAATATCTACTTTCTTACCTTTACCAGATTTGATCAATTTTACACCTTTTGATTCAAAGACTTTAATTCTTTCCAATGATGCATTCTCAGTACAACATATTATTGTTGGATATAGATTTGGTTGATATGTAATAACATTAGAATCAATAGGTATTGAAAGATTACTATCAATAACAATCCTATAATATCCAATATGTTCGTAAAATTTTATATGAAGTTTAGGATTGTCTTTTATTATAGTATTTTTTCCAACAATTATTCCATCTACTTGAGATCTTAGTTTATGGACCTCTTTCCAGTCTTGCTCGTCAGATATATCAGAATCTCCTATTTTTGAAGTAATTTTTCCATCAATCGTCATTGCAGCACTTAAAATTATATAAGGATGTTTAACTTCTTTCAAATACTAACTCTCCTTTAATATAAGTTCTTTTAATATTTTCTGATTTTAGTCTTTGAGAAATTAAATCATATATATTATGAGAATCTATTTTAGAGGAAAAAAGATTTGGATCGCAAAGATCAATTAAAAAAAAATCAGCATATTTCCCTTTTGAAATTGATCCAAACTCTTTTTCAAGACTAAAATTTTTTGCAGCATTGATTGTTACCATCTTCAATAAATCTTTTGAGGTAAATTGAAGTTCCTTATTATAATTGCATAAAACTCTTGAAATTCGATAAAAATATCGTATCTCTTCCAATAAATCAGTATTATTTACCATTAAATTATCTGTTCCTAAAGATATTGGGATTTTTAAACTAATAATCTCACTGATAGGAGGAAAACCAACACCAAAATATCCATTACAACGAGGACATAAAATTAATGTCTTATTATTTTTCATTACTTTTTCTAAATCACTTTTAATAAATTTTGTCCCATGTATGATTATATCAACGATATTATCATTAAACATTTCATCTATTTGTTTAATATCACGAATTTTTTCGGCACAATGACACGCAATGATTTTTTTGAATTTTTGTTTAGCAGATAATACTAATTTTTTATTAGATGAATTAATTTGTTTATAACTTGATAATCCAATTCCATCTGCTAAATTAAAAACAGGATCTAATTCGCTTTCATCCATAAATCGTCCTAAGATTAAATAATTTATTGAACTATCTGAAAGCGCTTTTTTTAAAAGATTTACCCCTTCTAAACCTTCCTCTCTAAAATCGATGAAAAATGTACTACCATTAGAAAGCATTTCTGAAACAGCATTTCTAATTCCTTTAATTTTAATGTGTTCTGGAGTTAATCTTAATAATTTATGTTTAAGGCCAAATGGCGGAGTAACAATTTCTTCCAATTCTTTATTGAAACCTAACTCTTTAGCAAAATTGTCTCCAATATGGACATGAGAATTTATAAGTCCTGGAATCAATAAGGAAGACTGGCCATCTGGTAAAATTTCTAAATGTTTGATGATATCATCATAAAAGATTTCTAAAATTTTTCCACTAGAATCAATTTCGAGATTTATATTCTGCTTTAATTCTAAATCCTCTCCAATTAAGCCGTACTTACAAAATAAAGATTTATTTGCCATTAAATCTTAGACAATCTAAATTTAATTGAAATTAATATTTTATATTATTCCAATCCTTTTAAAGAATAGAATAAAAAAAAAAAATAATTTTAATTCTGGTGTCTTAAAATTCACGAATTTAAAATAGATTTGCAGGATTCTGGCTCTGGAATAGATATTCCAATTGATAAAGTGGGTATTGTAGAATTAGAGAAAAAAGTTGAAATTGTTCAAGAGAATAAAAGATATTCCTTTTACCCTAAAATTTCCGCATTAATTAATCTTCCAGCTGAGCAGCGTGGTATTCATATGTCTCGTACATCCGAAACTATAGAAGAAGTAATTAATGAAGTAATATTTAAACCTACTCCAACCATCGAACTAGTCGGAGATCGAATTGTAAAAAAATTGATGGAACGTCATCCTTATACATCCAAAGCTGAAGTTAAATTAGAAGGAAAAATTATTGTTCAAGTCAGAGAAAATAATTCTAGGAATATCCAAAAATCTTATGACATTAGTTCTTTTGTAAGAGCTAAAAGAGATAAAGTAGGACAAGTCGATTTTAATTACTTTGTTGGTGCAAGCGCAGTCGGGATGACCGTATGCCCTTGTGCTAAAGAAATGTCTCAAGAATATGCTGAAGAAATTATTCAAACAAGAAAAGATATCAAAATTACTGAAGAAGATCTTAAAAAATTGATAAATATTCTTCCCTTTTCATCACACAATCAAAGATCAATTGGAACAATCATTGTTCAAATAAAGGATTTAACTGGTCATAAAGTTGATGTTTTAGATATTATTGATGTAATAGAAGAATCTATGAGTGGAAAGATTCAATCTGTATTAAAAAGACCAGAAGAGGCTGAATTAGTAAGAAGTGCCCATTTAAAACCTTTATTCTCAGAAGATGTCATTAGAGAAATGGCAAAAAATTTCATTATAAGAAATTTTCCTAATCTAGAAAATGATTTTAAAGTCAAATTTAAGATTGTAAGTCATGAGTCTATTCATCCTCATAACGTGTATGCTGAATTGAAAACAACTATAGGTGAATTGAAAAAAAAGTTAAAACTTAGAGATTAACTTTTACTAAATTTTTAAAATCTATAAGGATCTATTGTTTTTTCTTTAGAAAGGCTCTATAAATTACCGTATAATTTTTTACACTGATAATTTTGGGATTTCTTTTATAATTTAATGGAATAGGAGCATTGCATCGAGAACAAATACCCGAGGTTCTTAGCCAATCTCTAAACTCATCTGCATGAGCAGGATATCTACAATTTGGACACAATATTATTCCTCTGCCATTATCTTTAGGGTATTCTGGTAATCTAAAACAAAAAATACATTTAAAATCTTCTATTGACAAATTTGCTGCTCTTGGTCTATATAATTTGAAATTTACTTGTTTTATAGTACTTTGACTCCTTCTAATAGGTTTTCCTGTTGTACTTCTGTTTGTTGATCGAGTACTTGTTTTAACGCTTGAACTTCTAGATTGAGTGTGTCCGTTAGGGGTTGATCTTGACGATTGAGACATAGATCTTGAAGTACGAGTAATTGTTCTCGCTGATGGTGTTGGAGATGTTCTCGTTGTAGTACGAACACTTTGTCTTCTCGGAGATGAATTTCTTGATGGTGATACTAATTGATTTAATCTTTGTGTACGTTGCGTTATGTAATTTCTGGTTAATTGTGGTAATTGGGTTCTAGCTCCAAAAAATCCGAGTACAATTAGTATAAGTGTTGTACTAATAAGAAATATTAAAAGATTAAGATCTATTAGAAAGTGCAGAGGAACTAATATAGATCCGTAGAAATCAACAAATGAATAAAAACTAATCCAGTAAATAATTATAAAAAGAATAATTGAAATACTCAGAAAAAAGCCAAAAGTACGTGCTTTTACTGACTTTGTCCCAAAATATATTACATTATATTTCTTAAAACAGCGACATAAAGAAATGGAACCGTATAATACATAGGGAAATCCGAATAGAATGCTCCACCAACTTAAATATATACTTGATCCTTCTAGAAGATTTTCACCTAATAAACCTGTAAAATTACCCCAAATTGAGTAAAAAATTCCTATAAAAACAGGACCGATCGTGAAAAAAGCAGTATTATGTGGAGAATTAAATTCACGATATTTTTTTATGTTTTTTATAACTTTAAAAGAATAAATAAACCAGATTCCGATTAATAACCAGCTTATAAAGATATTAAAGGAATTTAGAATGGCACCATGTATAATACCGATTACCATAAATATTACCAATGTTATTGCTATAAGTTTAATTTTAGCCTTCATTATTAATCACTCTGGTGGTTATACTTTAGTCTTCATCATATTCAAGATATACTGCTTTCCCCTCAATTATAGGATTCATAAACTTTAAAATTTCTGGTAACATTTTCACATCTAAAGATCCTTTTATTCCATATACTAGCGGATACCATGTTTTAGATTTAAAATCCGCCTTATATATTTCAAATCCAGTGGATTTACCATCAATTTGATAAGGATCGACAACAAGAGCTACAGCTTTATCCCATAGTTTTTGATATCTTGCTTGAGTTCCCATATCTTCATTTGACATGAAACACCCATATGATGGATGTGAATGATACCATCCACAAATAAATAATTTCTGTCTTTTAATATCCTTAAAAGCTTTTACATAGTTCCTATAATCCTTAATTTCTGCATAAACTGCTGTACCGTGTCCCATTGGATAAGAATCTTCAATATGGATTACGTTATTCTGATCTATTTTTCCTGCTAGAAGTCCTATAACCTCCACCCAACGTTCTCTTGGAATTTTAGAATTGGCATATTTAAGTGCATGACTAGCTATTTTGAGAATTGCTTTTACTGAAATATAAATCTCTTTTTGTATATCCTCTTCTTTTTGAGTTTCAACTTTTTTATTTTCTATAATATTAGCTGTAGGTATCTTCGTAAGTTTTATAATTGGTTTGGAAGAAGATTTTTGTGTTAACATTGAAGATATTTCTTCTGTCAATTCATCTTCTTCTAACTGAAGTTCTTCACGAATTTCATCTATTAATTCTTGTTTTATTTTTTCTTTTATCTTCCGCTTAATTACATCCTTGATTGAATTACTCGTTAGGTCTTTTTCTTCCATTAATTAAATCACCATTTTTTATTTGCATACTTTTTAACAAGATTCTTTACTTTTTTCTCGAAAAATTTTTGATTTTTCATCATTTCTATCGCTGCTTTTTTATTGAAAACATCTGTAGGATTAACAAATTTACCACGTGTGTTTAACATAGCAATTATCGCTTGAACAATGGTAACTGCAGTTTTTGATGGACTCCATCCACCCTTTTTCCCCACCAAGGAGGGATCTACTAAAGCCAGACAAATATTTCTTTGTCCTTTATATTCAGAAGGTTTTGGCCAAAAATTTGGATGCCATATTGGAGTATGCATTCTTACAAAAGGAGGCTGGTTTGGATATTGAGCAGGGAATCTCATTTCTAACCTAAAAATACCTCCTGCATAAACAGTTCCCTTAGGTCCTTTAAAGGAGATTGCTAAATGATCAATACTCTTCCTTTTAGGATTAAATGGGATTAATTGAATAATACTACCATCTTTAAGCATTTTTTTTAATCCTGCAAAATCTCGGGAAATACGACTACTTCTTATACTCATTTTCTCAACCCTTTTTATTTTATCTAATTTAATATTAAAAATTTTGCTTTAAATATTTGTTTTTTCTTATAATTTTAATTTAAATTCTTTTTTGATTCGAATTTTGTTTTAATTTTAAGGTTACAAAAATTTCTTCTCCTTCAAACCCAGCAGCTGTCATAAGTTCGTAATTTCTTAACCCATTTTCAATAGGATTCTTTTCTAAATCAACAATCTTAACATCATTGAAATCTTGTAAGGTTAGAATCGGCTCAGAATCTAGATCCAATTTAAATCCATTTTTATTTAATATCTTAATGATGTTTAAACACGGTGATTGAGGTTTCAGTTTTATAGATACTCGGCGAACTTTTTTACCACATTGAGAGCATTCTGGGTTTCTTGGTTTTTCAATGTGATAAAATTTCAAAGTAATTGCATTAAAAATTACATATGATTTAATTGGTACACCTAATCCCTTATGACCAACCTTAAAATGAAGGATTTTTATCACTTCATGTGATTGTAAAGCAGAAATAACAGCATTTATTGTTATTATACCAGGATCATGTCTATCAATGATTTTTACAATATCATCTTTTGTATATTCGGGGGGAAAATTATGTTTGTTTACTAAATCATTTGCAACCTTTTGAATAAATTTAATATCAGTTACGTCTTTTGGATTCGGATCTCTATCAAATTTTTCTTTAAATGCCATATCTCCTTTAAATAAGCAATGGATTCTTTTTCGAGGAATTCCCACAACAGTACAAGCAGCCATCTCGTCACTCTCTCCTACAGGCAATGGATTGCATTCATAACAAGCATTTTTATAAGGAAATATTGTGTATACATGCCCATGATAACCAGACACTCCTCCATCTACTAACGGCTTTTTAAATCTAATACATTGAGCATTTAAGTTTAAACGTGCATTCATTGAATCAAGACCTCCAACAATAACATCAGCAGCTAGATAAAGCGCTGGATTCAATCTTTCTAAAGAAGTATGATATCCGTTAACGATAATATTGGGATTAATTTCTTTTAGTTTCCTTGCTGCAACAACTGCCTTAGGCTCTCCTATCTTCGCACCTGTAAAAAGAATTTGACGATTCAAATTTGAATGTTCAATGATATCTAAATCAATAAGATCTAATTGGCCAACACCTAACATTGCTAAATTTTTAGCTATTTCACAACCTAAACCTCCAACACCGACTATTAGAACTCTTGAGTTCTTCACTAATTTCTGAGACCAACCTTCTAGTCGAAACTGTCGGTCATAAAGGTCTCTTTCTTCCGTTGATAAATCTTTTGCGAAAAAATCCGAATCCTTATCCAATCTTATCACCATTAATATTTTTAAAAAATAATAAAAAAAATTGAAGGGCTTAACGCCCTTATATTATATGTTATGAAGAAAGTTTAATAAGTTTACCCCGCTGTACTTGCAGGGATTAAAAGAATATCATCGCCATCGTTAACGTCATAGTCTCTTAATGAACTGTTTTCATCCATTGTAACTCCGCCAGAGGATAAATGAAAGTCATTAGGATCAAGTCCATACAAATTTCCTAATGTCTGCTTAATATCATTCACATTATTACTATCATTCACCGTTAATTTTTCTTTCTTTTCACCAGGACCAATTGTAGACATAAAGTATAATGTTAACTTCTTTCCACCTAAAGGGGTTTTAGACGCGGGAGTTTTAGATTTTAATGGTTCTTCTCCCCCCAAATCTTCATCAAATTCATCAAAACTCATTCATATCACTTCCAATTTATTTTTATTTTATGCTTTTAATTTTTGTTAACTTAATAAAATGGCATTAAAAAGGTATTATAAAACCCTTTGGAATAATTTTGAAGTTTTTAATGATCTATCTAAAAGGAAAAGTGAGTAAATCAGGATTCTAAAGAAATTATATTATATATTGTATGAATGCCTATCAATATATATATGTTTTAAAATATTGTTTTAGAGAGATTAACTAATTATAAAATCAAGAAATTTCAACGTAATGTAAGTATGGACTCATGAATTCTCTGGATAAAGCAGAATCTGTTGTTCTTGAATTAGTAGAAGAGTTTTTGAAAAAAAAAACCTTTTTCTCAATTAGAGAAATGATATCATATATAAGTAATAGAGTGAGATACAATCCTAATATTAATGAGAATAGAATAGAGTTAATCTTAAAGGATTTAATAAAAAGACATGTGATTATTCCAGGAACTCGTTTAATGAAAAATAATATTATTGAACATCCAAAAAGAAACGAGATCTTTAACTACATTAAAAAGAAACCTTCTAATATTAATGAGATTATGAGAGCTCTAAATATTGGTAGTAATCAAGCATTATGGCATTTATCATGTTTAGAAAAATTCAAATTCATTAGATCAAAACAAATCAATAATCATAAACTTTTCTTCAAAATTGACTCTAATCCAAAACTTGATCCATTATACTATTATTTGAAAAAACAGATTGTTCAAAATATAATTGATTTTATGAAAAACAAAAATCAAGCATTTAAAATTACAGAAATAGCATCCGGTTTAAAAAAAAATCATAGTACTATTAAAAAGTATTTAGATATTCTAAGTGATTTAAAATTAATAAAAATTGAACAAGATAAAAATAGAAACATATTCAAATTAGATTTAGAGAAATATTCTAAGGCTAAAAAATCATTAAAAGGTATGTGAAATGAAAAACTCCAAATTTATTCCAATCCCATTTAAATTTTAAATTAAATATTTTAAATTTAGAAAAAAAACTATTCAAAAAATCATGAAAAAGAATTATAGAATTTTAATTGTTGTTGCTCTATATACTGTTTGCATATTATTCTATTCACTTTTTTTCCTGCTTCAAATACAAAATACTCCTATATTTCTTTTTCTAACTTTTGGTAGTGTTGTAGTATTATCAACTAGTACTGTTTATACAGTTATACATTCTAAAAGCAGCCAAGATAAGATCTTAAAGGAAAAAAAATCTCTTGTAAAGCCTAAATCAATTCGAATTGAAATCGCTGATACTGTAGAAGACTATTTTGAAGCTATGCCGTCAATAGATGAATATATTGAATCAGATGAGTCGTATAAGGATATGCCTATAATTGACAAGTATATCTTTTCAATGTTAAGTAAAGAAGAATTAGATAAGATAAACCTTATAGAGTTGCCAAAAATGGATAAGTTATTGTTCATCAGAGAAATGTTATATTACGATCCAAATGAGAGAAAGGATTTAATCGAAAATATGTTGAAAAACAAGGATAAGACTGATGGAGAAATAAATTATACATCACCTATGAATCCTATTGAAATGGTAGACCAGATCCGTGTTTATGTAAGATCATTACTTGAACCTGGTGAGAAAACTAAAATAATTATTATTGATACGGATGATCTGATCAATATAATTAAGAATAAAATTGCAGTATTATTTGATTATGGTCAAGAAGAATTTCTCTTATCTACCGGAGGGATATTGTTAAAAGAAAACTTACTTATAAAAGATTATGATATCGATGATGATGATGAAATTGCACTGATCCCCTCAAGAAAAGAAAGTAAATAATAAAAAAACCTAATTTTTTAACCAGCAATACTAGCTGGAATTAAAAGTATGTCATCTCCGTCAGAAACATTATAATAAGATAATGAGTTAGTTTCCTCCATAGTTACACCACCAGATGATAAATAAAAGTCAGCAGGATCTAAACCAAATAAATTTGCTACAGTTTCTTTTATATCTCCAACAAGATACCCATCATTAACAGTTAATTTCTGTTTTTTCTCACCTGGACCAATTGTGGACATAAAAAATACCGAAATTTTCTTCCCTCCAGTGACCGTCTTAGTGGAAGGAGTTTTAGATTCAACTTCTTCCTCGGGAATTTTTTCTAGAGGCTCTTCTCTCTCATCTTCATATTTCTCTTCTAATTCTTCATTCAAATCTTCCAAATCTTCATCAAATTCTTGTTCATCAAACTCATCGTCAAATTCATCATCAAAGCCCATAAAATATACCTCAATATGTTAGATTTTTTTTAAAATATAATTCTGATAAATCTTTTAATAAGATTATAAGAAAATAATAGAAACTAAGCTATTTAAATGGAATTAACAAAGAAAAAAATTTGATATTTTCAGTTTTGTCATACAAACACTTTAGAGTCAATATTCATATGAATTTATTAATAGATAAAGTTAACATTTGAAGCATTATGAATGATAAACCTATTCCTAAGTATCAAATTCGAGAAAAAACTCCAGATGAAGAACTAGATGCAATTCCAGAAAAAAAACTACTGAAAAAAATAAAAAAAGAAAGAATCAAGCTAGATAAAGAAAAAATCGAATGGGAAAAGGTTATTAACCAAATTGACGATTACAGAGAAAATATTGAGGATCTTGAAAAAAAAAGAAAAGAAAAAGAACTTAAAATTAAATTTCTTCTTGAACAACGAAATAACTTAAAAAATGAATTAGAGAGAACGAAAAATCAAATAGAACAACAAAATACTGAATTAATTGCTAAAGAACGGCAATTTAGAGAAAAAATCCGGAATAAGAATGAAGAACTTGATCAAAAAAATACTGAATTAGAAAATTTTCAAGATAACTTAGATAAATTAAGAGAAGACATTGCTAATCAAAAAAAGAATTTAGATTGGGAAAAAGAAAGAACAGAAAAACGAATAAAGGAAATTAAAACAAAAATTCCCGGTATGGAAAGAAGAGAAAATGCTTTAGAAAGAACTATTAATGAATTAGAAAATAAATTGATGGATTTAAGAAATGAAATTAAATATTTAACTAAAGAAAGGGATAATCTAAATAGGGAAATTAATAACTTTAAGAGGGAGATAACAGATGAAAAAAATCGATTTTCTAATGAAAAACAAAAACTTAAAGAAGAGCGAGAAAAAACTCGTTATAAAAAGCAAGATTTAGATCTGAGAACTCGTGAACTTAATAAGAAAAGAGCCGATCTAAAGAAGTATAGAGATAAAGCAGAAAATGAAGCAAATAAATTAGAAAAAAGAAGACGACAACAAGAAGCGAGATTAAAAGAATTAGAAAGAAAAGTTCCTGCTGCGGAGACTAAATTTCACTCCTTAAACCGTAAAATTCCGAATTTAGAGGAAAAATTTAGAAAATTGAATAGCGAATATAGACAATTAGAGAAAGAAAAAACAAACTTAGAAAGAGAAAAAACTCTTATTAAACGTGAAAGAGAAAAATTGGAAAAGGACAAACAAAGATTTCTAAATGAAAAAAGAGAATTTGAAAGAGAACTAAGAAAGATTAAATCTAAAACTCCTTCAATTAAAACGAAAACTCCTTCACACATTAAAACAAAAACTCCCTCAAAATATTAATTCGTGCTTTGTGATATTCATGAGGATTCCTGATGCAATTGAAGGAGATTATATAGAAACAACAGAAGACAATTTAATTTTTGATGTAAAAGGTCTTCTCCATCCAAAGGATTATATCATAAGTTTTTTACGATTTTTTCCTCATCCAGAAGGAGAGAGAAAAAGAAATGAAATTAACTACAAAAAAATTTACAAATTGAACGAACGATATGACCTTTTGAGGAAAAGATATCACAAATACCTATTCTTTTCTGAAGAACTGGATATACAGGTTCAAGGAGTTAAAAAAGATGAAATTAAGAAAATTTATTCTCCTAGAGATTTCTTTACAGATATATTCAAAAAAACCCAATTATCTACTAGTGAAAAACATTCTAAGAGCCTATGTGAATTATTCATGTCTGCGGGAGCTCTTTCTGAGAATTCAATCGGAATTTCTGGATCAATAATGGTTGGGTTAAATACTGAAGAATCTGATATTGATCTAATTGTATATGGTACAGAAACAAGTTTGAAATTCCAAGAGAAATTGAAAGAAATATTCAAAAAGTCAAATAATTGTCGAAAGTATACTATGGATGAATACAAATCTCATTATAATTGGAGAGTTGGTGGTTCAGATATATTATTTGAAGATTTTCTGAAAAGTGAACAAAGGAAGCAACATCAAGGGAAATTTATGGATCTTGATTTTTTCATTAGGTATATCAAAAGCCCTAAAGATTGGAAAGGGAATTTCTATGACTATCAATTTACAAATTATGGAAGGGTTAGACTTAAAGCAGATATCTTAGATTCTAAAGATTCTATTTTCACACCATGTTCATATAAAATAAATCCTCATAAAATTATCAAAAGTGAGGGTAAATTAAAAAATATTAATATTAGAGATATAATTGAAATAAATTCATTTAGAGGTCGTTTTTGTGAGCAAGCTCAGGAAGGAGAGACTGTTTTGGTCGAAGGAAAAGTAGAAAAAGTTACTTATAAAAATAATTTAGACTATTATCGAATATTATTAACTGATCAGACAAAGGATAAATTACTCATTTTAAAATAGATGTGAATCATTAATGCGTTATTAAAATCTTTTTATTTTAGAAAGGTTTTTAATTACTAATGGATATTTTTAATGCTGATCTCCATATTCATAGTCCCCATTCAATCGCAGTTTCGAAATCACTAAATTTAGAATCAATGTTGGAGACTTCTAGGAAGAAAGGTTTAAGTATTATTGGAACTGGTGATATTTTACAACCGGAATGGTATAAATATATGGAAAGTAATTTAATAAAGCAGAAAGATGGTTCCTTTTCATATAAAGGTATTTTTTTTATCCTTCAGACAGAAATAGAAGATTTAGAAAGCATACACCATGTAATTTTATTCCCCGACTTCAATTCGGTTAAAGAAATTCAAAATAAATTGAAACAATATTCTAAAAATATTTTAGATGAATGGGGTGGAAGACCTAGAGTGAATTTATCCCCTCCTGCCTTAGTTGATATAATATCAGAATCCGGAGGTATAATTGGTCCTGCCCATGCTTTTACCCCTTTTAAAGCGATCTTCCGACAAGGAAAATTTGAATCTCTTGAAGATTGTTATAAAGGAGCAACTAAAAAAGTTAGTTTTATCGAATTAGGCCTTTCTGCTAACACAAATTTAGCAGACCGTCTAGAATCATTAAAAAACGTGTCATTTCTAAGCAATAGTGATGCTCATTCACAAGATCCACGTTCTTTAGGAAGAGAATTTAACAGATTTGACATTGATAACCCTTCTTTTGATGAAATTTTATTAGCTTTACAGAGAAAAAATGGAAGAAAGATAACTCTTAATGTTGGTTTACACCCTAAGCTTGGCAAATATTACAATATGTTCTGTAATAAATGTAGGAGACGGATTTTATTCAAGAAAACGAAAAAGGAATTAAATGTTATCTTTAATCAATATTCTTTAACCGAAGATTTTGTTATATATTACTCTGCTGATCCTATTTCTTCAAGATTAGATTATTTAGAACAAGTTTCTAAAAATAAGATGAACTGTCCAGCATGTAAAGAGCAACTTAATAAAAATTTCAAAGTAAAATTGGGAGTAAGTGAAAGAATTGAAAAAATTTCTACATTTTTAGAACCTAAACATCCAGATCATAGGCCTCCATATGTTAATGCTGTACCACTAATAGATATTATTCGAGCATTGAAAGGTATTAAAAGTAAAACTAGTAAAACAGTTTTAAATGATTATAAAAGAATAATCCAAGAACTTGGGACTGAATTTGAGATATTAATCGATACTCCTATTATTAAAATAGAAAATTATGATAATAATATTGCTTTGGTTATTAATGCCCTTAGAAATAATGAAATGGAGTACACTCCTGGAGGAGGAGGTACTTATGGGCAAATAAAGCTTGATATTTGAATAAAGAAGAACTATAACTATCTACAAAATCTTTAAATATTAAATTCTAAATCTAATTTTATAAGATCTCCACACGTATTACACGTAATAAACTCGAAGACCTTTACTGCAACAGTTAACAATTCAAGATCTTTTCGAGGAAATTGATTTCTGAATTTTTTTTTGTAGCCGCAATTTGGACAGCTAATTATGGCTCTTACTTGAATTAAATCGCTGTCGCTTGAAGCGCCGATGGCTTTATCCCTATTTTTTTTAGTATTATCAATTTCCAAGTTTTATACCCCCGAGCATGATAATCATGAAAATTTAGGCTTATAAATTTATTCTCTATAATGCTTTTTCTTCTTTTTCAAACGAAAAAAATGATTTAATTAAAAATATTGTCTAATGGGCTTAGAAATTAAATCTAAAGATGTGAGAAGAGATGATCCTGCCGTATTATCTTCATATTACTTTCATATATTATACTGATATTGTTCTCGTATTATAATACACATAAATCATTTTTTGTGATGATATCTAATGAGTGAAGACATTTTTGATTTAGTTGAATTGGCCAAAAAAAGATCATCAGTAAGAGAGAGGTTTAATGAAATAGCACAAAATAACCAAAATCCTAATTCAAATCCCAATTGTGATGACGATAAATTTTTAGCAGATCTATTAAAAGTTTTAAAAATAAAAACATACGTGGTTGGCGTTGGTGGAGCCGGAAATAATACTGTTTCTCGTTTAGAAGATATGGGTATCAATCATGCTGAAACTATAAATATTAATACTGATGCACATGATTTATATTATTCAAGTTCAACACAGAAAATACTGATAGGAAAAGAGCAATGCAATGGACTAGGGTCTGGAAATGATCCCAAAATTGGAGCTAAAGCCGCAGAAGAAGACCGTGAAAGATTAAGCCAAACATTAAACGCAGATATTATCTTTTTAACGTGCGGTTTAGGCGGTGGAACTGGTACAGGAGCAGCTCCTGTCATTGCTGAAGAGGCAAAAAAAAATAATGCTATTGTTGTCACTTTTTGCTCTCTTCCCTTTAACTCCGAAGGTAAACAAAGGTCGGTAAGAGCTCAATTAGGGTTAAAAAATCTTGCTCAATATTCTGATTTTCTAATTCCAATTCCTAATGACAATCTACTAGAGATTGTCGGGAAAATACCTATGATAACAGGGTTCAAAATTATGGATGAGATCTTAATAAGAAATATAGGTGAGGTTGTAAACTTAATCAATAATTGCGGTTTGGTCAACATTGATTTTGCAGATGTCAAAAAAACTCTGTTAGAAAATCCTAATGGAAAATATCCTTCTGGGTTAGTGGGAATAGCTGAGTGTTTAGGCGAAGAACCAGATTTAATTGAAAAAGCAAAATTAGCTCTAAATAATCCTCTTTTAAAACCAGATCCCAGGCAAGTAAACAGGTGTTTGGTATCTGTTACTGGCGATCATAATTTAACACTCTCTAAAGTTGATAAAGTTGTATCTACTATATCAAATGCGATTCCCGAAGATGCTCAATTGAAATTTGGGGTTCAAAATAAACCTGATATGGGATCGAAAATAAAAATAATGGTTTTGGCTAATGGACCTGTATCTCCATATGTAAGAGCTGCAGTGGACTCAGATATTGATTTTACACCAACAAGTATCGTTGGGTTTTAA
>JAEOTV010000122.1 GCA_016839635.1 Promethearchaeota archaeon
CATTTGTCTCATCTACAACAACTTCAATTACTTTTAATCGTTCTTCAAAGGTCATATTAACAAATTCTCCAGTTGTGCCAACAGGAACAAGTCCAGTTATTCCTTGATCAATTAGATGATTTACCAGATTTCTCAAGTTCTCTTTATTTATAGATTCATCCTTATTAAATGGAGTTACCATTGCAGGCATAACTCCTGAAGGTCTAAAATCAAATTTTCCCATTTTATCTTTCACCTTCTCTTAACTATTTTTATTTATGTAAATTTTGAGCCGCGATAATGTCAATACCGTTTTCAGTAAGTATTCTGGCAGTTGTGTTAACGGCAAGGTATCTATCTAAATGGTTTCTTCGCATATACTCCCAATGCCCTGAATCAATGATTTCTTGTTTATCTCTAAAATAATCTAATATATCTGAAGGATGTTCTCGATTCTTATCTGTTTCTACATCACCACCTTCATGTTTGGCGCTGATATTTTTCACTTTTTTAGCAACTTTTACTAATTCGTCTCTTTTGTCATATGGTTGTCTTACAATGCTTTTTTGTGTCTCAATTACATGATGTTCCAATCTAACAACGTCCTCAAAACCAAATTCCTTTCTAATATAGGCTGAGAGTTCAAGAGTTTCGTTATTGATTGAATTAGCTAGATTAAAACCAATTAAAGGACTTGTTCCATCTTCACGAGCAAATAATTTAGCTGTTAATAAGGTCCAAAGACATGAATATGGATTATCATTACCCATATATACTGAAATTTTAAATTCATTGTCAATACCTAATTTATGGATAAAATATCCAAGTAATACCGTTCCCGGATTAATATTTAACACTTGAGAAATTCCATAGTTTGTATAATAATAAAGAAATTCATCAATCCATTTTAATGCGAAATCGTTAGGCTGGCCCACCCCTCCAAAATATCCTGTAATTGTTTCAGGACCTCCTAAATGCACATTAACCGGCATCCCGTCAGGACCTGGAGCAGTGCCCTTTGTATCGAGAGTCTCAACATAAGTTGCCCCTATAACTTGCATGGCTGCCGCCATCCCTAATAGATCTCCATCTTCTTCTTGTTCTTTCATTTTTCTTACACGAATAATTCTCCCAGGCATTAGATTTCTATCAGTAATAGCAGCTTTAGCTATATCAATCAAGAATGGAAAATATTGACAAGCAGATAGTTCTAGGGTTACTGCATAATCCTTGTCAAAATCTAATTCTAACGCTTTATCACCAAGTATTTTCTTTCTATAGTCAGATATACTGATAAAAGCATGATTATTTTTTTGTTCAATTAGCCATTCTATATCCTTTACATAGTCTGGTTTCTTTTTTTGAAGTTTTGCTAATATATTATCAAAATTTCTTGCATCTTTCGCTTTTTTATTAATCTCATCTATACCACCATATTTATCAATCAATTCAAAGAGATAATTGATTAGAATATTATTTTCATCAGCAAGAAATTTATTTACGACATCTAACGTCTTTTTTGATATTTCAAGTTTTTTTCTTATATCTTTCATTTTTCTAAAATCCTTTTTTAAAGTTCTTAGTTTTATTACAATTTTCTGATTGATATAAATTTTTCTTAGAATTCTTTCAGAATATTATGAAATAAGAGAATCGAAAGATTTAAACTTATATCTAATATTTCTGTTATTATCTTAAATTTGGAATTAGGATTAAAATGTATAAATATAGTGTATCAATACTCGGGACGGGATTTATTGGTCTTTGCTCGGCAGCTTGTTTCGCGATGCGAGATATCAAAGTACTAGCATCAACACATAATGAAAAGAAAGCTGCTATAATTAATAAAGGAAAAGCACCTTTTTTTGAAGCAGGCTTACAAGAAATGATGGACGATATTAAAAAGAATAATCCAGAACTTCTACAATGTCTTACAGACCCCGTTAAAGCCATATCAGAAACAAATATATCCATGATTACCCAAGGAACTCCTATGAGGGAAGATAAGAGTATTAATTTAAGTTTTATTGAAAGCACAGCAAAAGAAATTGGAGAAGCGTTAAAGAAAGATGATAGGTATCATTTAGTTGTCGTAAGATCAACTGTTGTACCCGGAACAACAAGAAGCTTAGTAAGTAAGATTATATCCAAAGTTTCGGGTAAAGAACCGGGAAAAGATTATGGATTATGTATGCAGCCTGAATTCCTGGCCGAAGGACGTTCAATTGAAGATACTTTACATCCTGACAGGATTGTAATAGGAGAATTCGATGAAAAAAGTGGTGCTATGCTCCAAGAATTCTATGAATATTTTTATAGTGATCATTTAGATAATTGTCCTATATTACGGATGAATTTAGAAAGTGCTGAACTAGTTAAATACGGAAATAATTGTCTTTTATCAACTAAAATAAGTTATGCAAATGAATTTGCGAATTTTGCTGAATTGGTTCCCAATGTTGATATTGTTCAAGTAATGAAAGGAGTTGGTTTAGATTATCGATTGAATCATAGATTCTTAGGTGCTGGAGTTGGTTTTGGTGGTTCATGTTTTCATAAAGATGTTAATGCAATAAAAGCTTGGTCAAAATCAAAAGGATATCAATCAAGACTCCTAGAAGCAGTTTTAGGCATTAATGATGATCAAGCAATTCATATTGTAGATATGGCGGAGAATTTAGTAGGAAATTTATCAGATAAAAAAGTTACATTATTAGGACTTTCCTTTAAACCTGGTACTGATGATATGAGAGAGGCAGCGAGTATCAGAGTTGTAAATGAGTTACAGAAAAGAGGAGTGAAACATATCATTGGTTATGATCCAAAAGCCTTACAAACGGCGAAGGAAGAATTAGGTAATAAAATAAAATATGCTAATTCTATCGAAGAAGCTCTTAAGGATTCTGAATGTGCATTATTGATTACAGAATGGGAAGAATTTAAAAATTTGACACCTGATGACTTTAAGAAACACATGAAGACACCGAATTTAGTAGATGGGAGGAGATTATACGATTATGATAAATTCAATGAATCACTACCATTTCGAGCTATAGGCAGAATTAATCTCTAAAATCTTTATAAATCATTTTAATATGCGTTTCAGTTTCTTCTACTTTTGAGAAACCAAGACTCTTATATAGTTTTTGTGCGTTTATGTTTGATTTAAGTACTTGCAAATAAACTGGTTTATTATTTTTCTCTGCTTTTGATAATAAATCTTTAATTAAACTAGTACCAATACTTTGATTTTGGTATTTTGGTAAAAGTTCTATGAGGGATAGAAAATAATATTCATTTTTTTCTATAATTGAAATGCATCCAATTTCTTTCCCTGATTTTATAATAATTCTTATCAGTTCAGGTTTGAAATTCTTGAGAAAAGGATCTTTTTACCATCCCTCATCCCAACCCCAAGTTTTGGAGACATAGTCTTTTAAAGTCTTTTTCTTGAGTTTATATAAAAAATTAAAATCGTTAGAATTAGCTGCACGCAGTTTAAGCATTTAGCTCTCATTCTGGCTCAAGAATTCTGCTACCCTTATCTAATCTTTCTTATCTTAATAAATTTTTTGTAAATAGATTATAATTTCTACATAACTGATTTTGATAAAAAGGTTTCTTTTTGTTTCTAATGAAATAATACAATATAATAACTAATTAATTATTAACTAAAGTTTAAATCATACTTTTTTCACTAATTGATAATGGAAAAACCTAGTTTCTATATTGATAAAGAATTTGAAGAACCTGATGTATTTAAAAATATCCTTAGACGTATTAAAACTCCCTTGTTGATAGTTGGACTTGATGGAAAGATAAAATTCTTTACTCCGCATTATAAAAAAATCTTAGGGGATATAAAACTTCAAGTTGGAATGAATCTCTTAAAATATATACACCCAGATGATATAGATGTATTAAAAAATCTTTATGAAAAGGGAATAAAGGATAAGAAATCATACATGGAAGAGAATATTGAATTTCGAATAAAGCGAAAAGAGGGTAACTATGCTTGGGTTTTTACACACACAGAAAGCTATGTTGATAATCGTGGAGAAGTAAGAGGATTTGTATCAGTTTTAAGTGATATAACCCAAAAGAAGGAAATAGAACATAAACACGCAGAATTGAAAAAGGAGCTTGAAAGGATTAAAATCAAGAGAGACTCATCAAATTTAATAAATTTGAACTTGAGTGATATCAATATAGCTCTGGAGGGTATTTGCTCCTTATTTAATATTGCCTTTGACCCCAATGAAATGTTATTCTGGATAGGTATAGAAAATATATCTGCGTTGTTTACAACATTTGTGAAAATGCTGTTAGATTCTGCTGGTTTTAGTGAGCTCAAACAAAAAATTGAGAAAATAGATTTAAATTTTAAAGTCAATGATGATGGTCAAGGCTATTTGGAATTAAATAAATTGTAAAAAATTTTATTATTTTACTCCACGTGCCCCAATTTCAGCAAACTTCTTTAAGGCTGTATTAATTCCATTTTCAACTTTTTGATGGTCTTCAGGATTTCTTAACAAAAGTTTTAACCGTTTCTTAACAAAATCATTCATCTCTCCAGCCGCTTGAACGCCATTTGGACCCCTAGCCTCTGCAGCAAAGATCTTTCCTGGGTGTGCCTGCTCCCAATCTCGTATAGAAAAACTGAAGATGCCTTGAATCACCATAGAAGGTAAAGGAATAAAATTGGCAACAAAGTCTCCATAGAATTTTGTATTGTTGCGTTCTTCTTCGCTTAATTCTAAGCTCTTATAAGTCTTTTCGATTTCCGATACTTCCTTTTCTTTCCATTCAATCTGCATAGTGAAAGAATAGTGACATTTTCCCTTTATAAATTTCGATTTTTGAAAAAAGTTCCGTGTTAGTTGATCATAAATAAACAATTCTGTGAAAAAATAGAAATGTAAAAAAAAAATACTTATTCCTTTCCTTGAATCAGTTTAACCAAAAAAATTACAAAAAATATAGCTCCGATTGTAACACATACAATAGGAATAAACTGCGTAATAATCCCCATTATCAATCCTTCTGGTGTACTAATAGAATCCAAAAAATCCTGCCAACTCGAAATAATCGGTGGAGTCCATCCTAATAACGGAGGTACTACAAACATTGTAATTATAAAAATAACAACCAGAACTATTCCAGTAATTAATGCTGTCAATTTATTCATAAAAATCTACTCTCGTTTTCGTTAATCTTTTTTTTTGTTCATAATTTTTTTTGTTAATCATAATAAAGATTAAAGCTCTTAATGTCTTAGAAAAACAATAACCATCCTCCGATGAGTATTTCAAAAACAATCGCCAACAGACCACAGATAGATGATAGACTTTCATAGACTTTAGATTTAGGTTTTACAAGTTTTAATACATTAAAGGTGCCAATGGAAATGCTAGCAACAATTCCGATCCATCCGATAAAGAGTGGTGCCACTCCATAGATAACTAACACTATTGAAAATGAGAGTGTACCAATGGACCATGAGATCATTGCAAATGTGAATCTAGTGCTTTTTGTGCGGAGAATGGTACGGTATGATTCATTCAACGAATCTTTATCCGTACCACTAGTAATTGAGTATTGTTTTGCTATATTGAGAAGCCCCCAGTAGTCCTTTTCATTATGAACTTGGATTGAGCCTTCTATTATTCGAAAGATAATCAAAACAATTCCAAGGATTATATTATAAGGACTAATAACAATAAACAACATTATGGCAAGTGTAATGACGCTAAAATGTTCTATGAGAGCTATTACAAAGCCAATTTGAAATCCTCTTGGATTATTGTTAAACTTTAGCAACTTCGCATCTGATTCATAATGTTTCGATGTTGGTTCTAATATATAACCAAATGCTGCCATAACAACCTGCAATACCAAAATAAACAGAAAGAGAAAACCAGATAACCTCATTTCAATAGTCATAGGGAATCCCTCAAATTATTATTCATTTTTTTTTTAATTCTATTTTTAGACTATTAAATATCTCGAACCATCAGCCACATTGGTAAATTCAATGGTACTGGAAGAATTATTTTTTTCTTAACAGAAAAGCCATACTTTTCATAGAGACTAACAGTCTCTTCTTTTTGAGTTTCCAAATATATAGGTTTTCTTTCTGTTTCAGCTTTTTCTATAAGTGCTCTTAATAATTTTCCTCCAAAACCTTTTCCTTGAATTTCTTGTGAAACACCCATTATTAATAAATGTAGATATGGGTCTAAATTAAGATCTTTCTTCGCTTCTTCAACTGTATTACTGAGAATCTTCATTTTCTTTGCTTCATTTGCTATTTTCATAGAAAGAGAAAAAGCACCACTTCGAATAACTCTCAATGCTGTCATATCTTTATCATAAGGTGCAATTGCCATTACTCCTTCTAAATTTTCAGAAGTCGATAAGACATCACCATATTTCAAACAAAATCTAACCATAACTTCAGTTAGTATACCGTTCTTATCTTCATCATTAAATACTTCTTTCCACATTGAATCTTCAGAAAACGCATTAGTGAGTACATTTACTGCGTTCTTAAGATCTTTTTTTTGTATTTTATATAAATCACTAATTAATGACATATTTTCAGGGGGAACCATTTAGTTTTTTGTTATTAGCTTTCAAGAAATTTAATTATTCTTGTTAATAATTATTTTCTCTTGTTAAGTTTTGTTATTATGTTTCATAATTATCACTACATTTCCCTTCTTGTACCCTTTTTCAACATAGATGTGAGCCTCGATAATTTGTTCTAATGAATAGCGTTTGCCTATGACTGACTTTAATCTTCCATCCTCAAAAAACTCTCTTAGGTATTGTAATTGTTCAATCATTTCATTTCTATCGTCTCTATTCCCACTTATATACTTTATATTGCTTTTTTTCGCTAACTTTTTATCCCGATTAATCAATGAAATCTTAGGATTAGCTAAAAGATAAGTACCTTTTTTATTTAGTGAATTTAAAAAATCTGATAAAGGCTTTTTACCAATCACATCAAAAATAATATCATAGGTCTCACCACTCTCAGTAAAATTCTCTTTAGTGTAATCAATTACCTTATCAGCTCCTATAGATTTCATCATTTCTAAACTCTTGGGATTGCCTACCCCGGTAACTTCAGCCCCATAATACTTGGCAAGCTGTATCGCAAAAGTCCCTATAGTTCCAGAGGCTCCACTGATGAGAATTGTCTGCCCTTTCTGGATATTTGCTTGTTTAAGATAGTGCAATGCCTCAATTCCCCCTACAGAAACTGCGGCAGCTTCTTCATATGTAATATTATTAGGTTTTAATGCCATCATACTTTCTTTCCCTTCTTCAGGTAGACATACATACTCAGCATAAGCCCCAAAATGAAAACCAGTTGATGCAAAAACTTGGTCCCCAGGTTTAAACAATTTCACTTCATTATCTACAGCTTCAATTTCCCCTGCTAACTCCTGCCCTAATATAGAGTATTTCTTTCTTGGTTTTCTGAAACCAATGGCTAGTGACATTAGGACCCTTAACAAGCCAGAGAATTTGAAACCTCGTAACTCACAATCTCCCATTGTTACTGTTGCCACATGTATTCTTATCAGAACTTCATTGTCCTTTGGAATAGGTTTTTCTACTTCTTTGAGTTGAAGAACGTCCGGAGGCCCGTATTTTGTGCATACTATTGCTTTCATTTTTTTGCTATTATTTTCCATTTTTCACACCATTTTATTTTTAAAAAACCTTTATTTCACATCTAATTGCTGTAGACAAAATTAAATTTTTTTAAATGGAAAAAAAAAGAGTTTTGATAGAATTTGAAATTACTAACTTTATTTAGATTTTTTTTTGCTTAGCGCTATAAGTCCTCCAGATGCTGTACCAAGCAATATAGTAATAGCAAGGGCAATAACGAGCCCCATCATATTCCCTGGATCGAGTAATGCCCAACTTATCCATGCAACTGCTATAGCTGCACCTAGCACCCAGCCGACTGCTTCTTTCCAATCAATCTTATCTTTGCTTAGCGCTATAAGTCCTCCAGATGCTGTACCACACAATATGGTAATGGCAAGAGCAACAACGAGACCCACCATATTCCCTGGCCAGAGTAATGCCCAAGTTATCCAAGCAACTGCTATAACCGCACCTAACAACCAGCCAATTACTTCTTTAATATCAGTCAAATTTTCCACGCTCTAAATGATTTTATTCTATTTTTTTTGAATTACGTAGAGTTTTATTTTAAATAAAAATTTTGATTATTTTTTATAATACAGTTTGGGATGATATTTAGCAGCCTTTTTATTTAGATTCGATTATATTGCGTATCTTTTCTGTTCTAACTTCCTTAGATAATCTCTTTTTTATTGGATTATGATCACCATATAATTCTTTATGATAAATAGGTCGTTGTATATGATAAAATATTCCTATAGTAAACTTAGATTTTTCCTTGGCAGCTTTAATCGCTTCAAAATAATTTTCTGGTAAATTTTCAAGATATTCAATATTTTCCCTGTATTCCTCCCATTTATGGTATGGAACGGCAGGTTGTAAGACTTCTATGAAAGCGAAGCCTTCATGTTCAACTCCTTGTATAATAAGATCTGTGAGATGTTTTATATCCCCCGCAAAACCTCTCGCAACGAAAGTAGCACCAGCCTCAATCATTAACGACAATGGATTAAATGGCTCTTCATAACTTCCTCTGGGGGTAGAAGGCCCTTTCCATCCTTTTTCTGCTAATGGAGAAAATTGACCCGTTGTAAGTGCATATACACTATTATTATGTAAAATAAATGTAATATCTTGATTTCTTTTTGCTGCGAACATTGTATGTGCTAAACCTTCTGCTAATCCATTTGCATCTCCAGAAAAGTTAATTACCTTTAAATCGGGATTTGCAATTTTAATACCTTCAGAGTTTGAAATATTACGACCATGCAATCCATAAATCCCACTTAAATTTAGATAGTCAAAAATTTTAGCATGACAACCAATCCCCGCAGTCATGATTATACTTTCTCTTTTGATACCCTTTTCTTCTAATATTGGAATTGCATTTCTTACAGCAGTAAAGATACCAAAATTTCCACAGCCAGGGCACCAGGTTATTTCAGCGTTAGTTTTAAGATTTTCCAATTATTTAGAGCACCTCCTCAATCTTTTGTGATAAATCAACCGGATCAAACGGGCGACCATCATATTGCTTAATTGTTTCTCTAATATTTAAACCAGCTTTTTCACTTAAAAGCTTAGCAAATTGTCCAGTAGAACTTTGCTCTATAACTAAATTATCTTGATTTTTAAATTCTTCCAATTCCCAAATTGGAAATGGACTCAAATAAATTGGTGCGATAATTGTAGGACTTAAATTTCCATATTTAAGAGCTTCTAAAACGCTCATATAAGTTGAGCCATAGGTAAAAATATTAAAAGTATTTTCTCCTCGAACTATTTTAACAGTTTCTAGCTTTTTTAAATATTCAATTAGTGGTTTTAACTTTTTATTTCTTTTATCATGCATTAATGAAATCTTTTCAGCATTTTCTGTTGTAATCCCGAATTCATCATGCTCGTAACTATTCCATTTTATTACTTGATTTGATGGTGGAAATAACATAGGAGAAATTCCATCATCAGTATCTAAATATCGTTTATAAATACCATCTTTATGCATTTTTGACTCAGCCCAATTAGATTTTTTTAAATCAATTTCGACCGTCATGCTACACTCTGAAAGGTGTTTTTCAGTGAGCAATATTCCTGGTGTTTGAAATTTCGATACTAACTCTAACATTTCTGCAGTAAGATAATAAGCTTCTCTAACTGTTCTTGGAGAAGCGACAATTCTTAAGAAATCTCCATGACCTGCAGTTAATACAAAAGCTAAATCTGCTTGTTCTGTATAAGTAGGAACCCCTGTCGCGGGTCCAGGTCTCTGAGACAAAATTACCAATACTGGGGCTTCAGTCATACCTGCCAAAGAAAAGCCTTCAACCATGAGAGCGAATCCACCACCACTCGTCCCAACCATCGCTTTTGCACCTGTAAAGGCTGAACCGATCGCCATGTTTATAACTGCTATTTCACTTTCAGCATGCACAACAGCTAACCCGAAATTTTCTGCTTCTCTAGCTAGAGTATGTAAAATTGTTGATGCTGGAGTCATGGGATAGCCATAATATACATCTAATCCACCTGATATAGCTCCTAAACTAATTGCTTCATTTCCTGTTATAATCGGTCTTTTTTTATCTCCTTTCTCTAAATTAAATTTTTTCCCACAATCTGGATAAACTATTTCATAAATTGTATTTGCAAAGGATATATTATCTTCAATTCCTCTTGGATACTCGTCTTTAATAATTTGATTCATTTGTTCTTTTTCAAATCCAATAGTCGCAGATAAAATCGCTACAGCACCAACCCCAAACATTAATCTTTTCATTGGATATTTTTCTGCTTCTGAAGATAAAGGGATTCCAATACCAGCTTCAAGTTTTTGTTCGTCTGAATTATATACCATTATTCCATCTTCTGCTCTATCATCAAGGTGGGTTTCAAAACTTCTTTTATCAAAATTGACAACTAAATTTGCTTTCATATAATGACTGCTAATCCATCTGGGAGCTGTGCTTACAATAGAAAAATTATGACCTCCCCTTATTAAACTCATATAATCATCCATCTGGAAAACATGACGGCCTAAGCTAGAAAAAATATGCGCCGCTACAGAGCCTGCTTTTTTTACACCTTCACCGGCTTTACCTCCAACTAAAAATGTAAATACTTCAGAATTCATTTAGGTATAAACCTCATTATATATCGTTTAAAATTTATTATTTCAATCGATTAATAGTTGGATTTACCCAAAATTATTTAAATATATGGATTATAAATTCTAGCTGTATTTATATGAAAATCTAATAAAATTCCTTAAGATTTATACATCAAAGTGTTTTAGAAGAACTTACTTTTATGTCAAAAATAATATTTTGGAGATTTAGATAAAAATGCTTGAAGGTATCAAGATTAATTTACGGGCTATGGAACCCGAAGATATTTTACTTATAAGTGATTGGCTTAATAATTTAGAATTCCAGGGACAATTTACTCCACTGATACAGAGGTCAAAAGAAGATTGGAAAAGAGCATTTGGCGAAATTTCCGAAGAGCATAAAGAGTATATAATTGAAAAGAAAGATGGTACAGAAATTGGAATAATTATTTATTTCATGGTCCAAGGTGGACCCTATCATTTACTAGAATTTGGATATTATATAATTCCATCTGAAAGTAATAAAGGCTACTGTACTGAAGCTGCCAAAATTTTTATTGATTTTCTATTTCTTTCAAGAGCAATAGAACGCATCCAAGCTACAACCGATAGTAGAAATATTGCATCACAAAGAGTTCTTGAAAAAGCAGGATTAAAAAAGGAAGGATTAATGCGAAAAGCAGTATTTATGAAAGGGAATTATGTAGATATTGCTCTTTTCAGTATAACTAGAGAAAATTGGAAGGAAAAAAAAATCTTGAAGTTTTAAGAAGAGCTATTGGTTAATAGCCATTCAAATTTTTTCAAAATCAAAAAATTATGTAAAATTAACACATGCTTAAAACAGAGAATATATTGTAGTGAAATGTTATGATTTTATCTTTTTGAATCTCTTTGTCCTTTTTTTAACTATTATATATAATAAAACGAACCAGGGAATCAGCAAGAAAATTACAACAGTCCCAAGAACATAAATTAACTCAAGCATAATTGTTAATATCAGTCCTGAAACCGTCATAAATATAAATACCCATAGCAAAATTAAAACCCTTTGATAATCAAGTCTCTTGGTTATAAGATCGTTTTCAAACTTTTTTTCACATCTAGGGCAAACTTTCTCAAGATGGACTCCTTTAGTTCCACAATTTTTACAAACAGATACCTCTTTTCTCATAAAGTAGATTATCCCTGCTAGTATAGAAATTATAATAGATGTGGAAATAATATTAGTATATGAAAGAATTAACTTATCATAATTCCATAAAAGACGAGGATTGAAATATAAAGATGTATTAAATTGTTCATTATTTCTTGTAAGATTTATACAAAAGCTTAAATCTCCAGGTTCGCTAATGTTATAAAAATGTTTTATATCAAAAGCATTTTGAAGATTGTAATAATCAATGAAAGGCCCATCTTGAGTTATATCTGAAATATTAACAGTATTAATTATTTCTCCATGTTCAGGTTTATTAACCCAAGTTAATTCTGAAACATTCCAACTTTCTTCTATTGATATTATATTTATTTCCACATAATCAATGTAGGATGGATCAATATAATAACCATCTTCATAAAAATAATAGCTAAAAAAAGAAAAGTAAAGGTGTCCATCTTCCTTAGGTAATTTTTCAAGATCAAAATGAATATAAGTTTCACAAGAGTTTCCAATAAGTCTAAACGGATAATTTTTATTAGGATCACTTTGGTTTACATATGCCGCATAATCGGTGGATAATCCAAAAGTAAATTCTGTTGTTAAACCTGCATTTATTTTAAAAGCGGGTATAAAATTAATTATTAACAAAAAGGTTGAAACTAAAACTAAAGCAATGAAAAAAATTTGAAGCTTCCTCTTTTTATTTCGCTGTTTTTTCATATCATCAAGTTCTATACTTATTTTTATGATTGATATCTTTCAAGAGAATAAATTGGTTTCAATTCTATTAATTTTAAATTCGATTTTTTTACTGAATTTAATTCTAATCTAATATCTTTTTTAATTTGGATTTTATTTTCAAGATTCGTTATATTCAATAATTTTAATGTCCTCTTATAATAAAATCTTGCTTTAGTCTTCAAGCTTAATTTTGAGTAGACTTTTGCGACATTCCAATAGTAGAGAAAGTCGTCTCTATATAATTTTATTGATTTTAAGAGTAATTTTAGAGCTTGTGAATAATCCTGATTATGAAATTTTTTAATGCCCTGATAAAAAAAATCTAGAGAGAATCTTTTTAAAATATTGGGAGAGAAGAAATCAATCTGTTTATTTTTAAAGTTTTTTGATAATTTTACTAATTCTTCTTTTAATATTTTTTTCTCTACTTTAGTAAGCAGAATTTTATTAATCATACTCAAACCTAGAGATTTGATTGATGATAAAATAATCTTTTGGCTTCCAGGTATTATTGGAGCTTTCATTAAGGCTGCACATAAAATAGATGTAAAATTATATTTATCTAGTAATTCAGCAATTTCTATAACATAATCTAGATCAAATCTAGTAAAAAAATCATAATTTATCATTTCACACAGAAAGACTTTAACAATTTGTGGGGAAGAAATTAAAGAATTTCTAATATATTCAAAATTTTTCTCTTTCTTCTGTTCTCTTACTAATTTTAGCGTTGCAATTAATAAATTGTTTAATAGATCCTCTTGTTCTTTAATTAAAAATAAATTTTGAAAGTCGATTATTTTTAACGATAATAGTTGTTTACGAATATAGGTAAAAATCTGGAAAACTTTTAACAATTTATCATTTGCAGGTTTCCTACAGACAATTTTTACAGTTGGAATCGATTCTTCATTGTAAAAATTAGTTTGAATTATTTCTTCAAACCCAATTTTTTCTAATATTTCTATTAATAATTGAGAGGGAAAGCAAAATTTATGTTTATAACCTTGATGAGGCAATCCATATATCCATCTTAATACATCCTTTCTTTGTTCATAATTTGAATTCAAATAGATACGAAAAGCTCTTTCTAAATCAGGAGTTTCCAATATTAATTTTCCATTTGGTTCTAAAACCCTAAAAAATTCACTAAGTGAATAAATCGATTGGTAAAATCCAAGGTGTTCAATTAAATGGAGAGCTTTTACTTCTTGGCATGAATTTTCTGCAAATTTTAGATCTAGAGCTGACATTTTCTTATCAGCAACCAAATTATCATATAAATCTATATTAATATAATTTGGATCGTATTTCTTTCCACAACCTACATTCAATTTCATTTTTTCTTTTTAAAATCTTTTAAACTAATACTAGAATATAAAGTTCCTCGAGGATAAACTGTATCAGTTGATTTTACATAGATACTTAGCGCAACATTCCAAAAAAGGAACGCAAAAACTGTTAGAATTATGATTAAAAGTATAGATAATACTAATGGAGATCTCTTTTCAAAAAAGAGAACACGATTAATTTCCTTTCGAGTTAATCCTAATTCTTTGCCGATTTCATATAGTTGGAATAAATCTTTGAACATTTTCTATTTCACCCCATTAAATTTTCATTTTATTATACAAATATTTATATTTTGAAATTTTAGAATTAATTTTCCACCTAAATGGAAATTTCTTATAATTAAATAACTCATTTTCTATAGCTCGTAAACAATATGGCTTGTGATATGAATTTAATGCAATAACAGTACCTAAACAACCCCCCTTACATTTTTTAAATGAATCACAAGTATGACAATAAGTTTCTGAATTTTTTGCATTGATCAAATTAAATTTTGTCTTCAAAATTTCATTAAGACTTTTAGTTCTGATGTTTCCCATAATATAATTATTAGGTAGAATCAAACATCCTTTTATATTCCCATTACTTTGAATACCCAAAACAGATCTACCTGCTTGGCATCCAAACCAAGGATCTAAACCCAATTCAGGTAAAGTTATGGAAAAATATCCAAAACAATGTGCCCCAATTAAAGGTAACTCAATTGGAGAATATTTCCTTAAATTGAGTGCAATAAACAATGCTATAGCATAGTATTCTTTTCGAGAAATCGTTAATCCTCTGGGAAATCTGCCAATAGGTAAAGATATTTGAATTTGCCAAGCAATTCTTTTATTAAGTAAAAAATCTCTAATTAAGTATAGTTCCTTAAAATTAAGCTTATTCACTGTAGTTATAACACTTAAGGGAAGATTTCGTGATTTTATTAGTCTTATCGATTCTAATACTTTATTAAAACTTCCTTCAATACCCCTAATATAATCGTGAGTTTTAGGATTTCCACCATCTAAACTTAAAGAAATGCATTCTATTTCTAATTCCTCAAGTTGTTGGATATGGTTTATAATTTCTAGTCCGTTTGACACTATGGTTAATTTCATATCATTTTTTTTTATTTCCCGGGCAATATCATACCAATCACTCCTTAAAAAGGGTTCACCACCCATCAATGCAATTCCATCGTAACCACACGATTTTAATTCTTTGACCAATTTTAAAGCTTCTTCTGTTTCAAGTTCATGTAATCGAGAACGGCCTGCTAACGACCCACAATGAATACAATTGCTATTGCATTTCAGTGTAATTTCCCATACTGCGCATTTATGTTTGAGAGAAGAAGGCAATTGATATTTATTGTTATTCATTATTCTATTATTGGATTGTTATATTTTTCTCTTAAGACTTGTACAAATATTAATTATTTGAATAATAAATATAACATTTGTGGTGCACTTTTAGAATATTTCACATTTCTAAACACCATTTTCTTTAGATTGAAAAAGAATTATAATGATTGTTTGATTTGAGATAATTTACCCGAGAAGGTAGGATATAAAATTCTATATAATTGGATAATTAAAGAGAAATTTGAATTTTTATCCTTTAATAATCATAACAAATTCTTTTCAAAATAAGAAAATCCACTAGAAGGACAGTTCTTCCTATAAATATTACTCTATTTATTATTCTGAGGAAGTTTTAGAAAAAAAAAATTTAAAGTTTTAAAAAAATTGACAAATTAAAAGTTTTATTTTGTTTTATTGATTCCAAGGATCTTTCTGCAATGAGGGCAAAAATAGACTGTTGTCATAAATGCTACCGTTTTAAAACCAAGCGTTATAGTCTCCACCTTTTGAATTAGAGAATTCCCTCCTTTTAAAAATCCTTCAGCATCAATTTCTTGTTCGCAATATGGACAAATCGGTGATATATCACTATCAATTTCAAACAAACTTTTAATAGACATGATAAGAAATTTGATGATATGATATTTTAAAAAATTGCTTATTAATAAGATCGAAATAGATCGAATCAAGATTTCTAGGATAATATCTTGTTTTATTCTTAAAATTTAAATACTGTCGTGTTTTTGTAATAAAAGTCTTAAAAAATAAGAGTATGAGAAATTATGCTTGAAGGACCAAATATAAATTTACGGATTATAGAACAAGAAGATATTCCCCTTTATCATGAATGGATTAATACACCTGAAATTATGGGCATGTATAATGCACATGCATTTAGACAAATCTCAAAAGATTGGATGAAGAATGTCTTTAGCAATTTAGGTGATGATCTTCAAATTTTCATAATTGAGAAAAAAGATACAACTAGAGTTGGATTAATATTATATTTTTTAGTAAAAGGAGGACCCGTTGAATTATTAGAAATTGGCAGTATAGTAATTCCATCTGAACGACAAAAAGGATTCGGTAAAGAAGCAGTCACCATTTTTGTGGATTATTTGTTTTTGACCAAAAAGATATCACGTATTCAAGCGACTACAGATATTAGAAATATTGGATCTCAAAAGGTTCTTGAAAAAACTGGCTTCACTAAAGAAGGTGTTATACGAAATATGATATTTAATCAAGGTGAATGGCAAGATTTCGCTCTCTATAGTATTCTAAGAAAGGATTGGAAAGAACCTAAAATCTTAAAATTTTAGAAACAAATAGAAAAATCAAATTCTAAAATAATGAAAATCCACAAGAAGGACAATTCTTCTTGTCACCAACCATTATCTTACTACAATTGGGACATATAGTTACTGTAGCTTTTCTCCTTTTTTTTTTACTTTTACTTTTTGATTCTTGAGTTGCTAAACTATGTGAAGTGAAAACTGCCATGGGATCTTCAGTGTGAATAACCTTAGGTTCAGATTTAGCTTCTAATTCATGAAGATACTCCACTATATTCTTCTTTTTCATTTTGTTTAATTCGGTAATTGTAGGAATTTTTCCCATGTGGACATCTTTCACATATTCTTTCTCAAATTTTAAAATATTAAAGCAATTATGACATCTAAAAGCGTTAATAATACCTATACTAGATGTTTCTGCCCACTGTGCCCAACATACTTTATGTGCGATTGTATCACAAGAGGGACATTTTACTAATTGATGATCGTCTTTTTGGAAGCAAATTGAGCAAGTTCTAATATCATTAATAGGTATGGGGACATCTGCCAAATTAAGGTAAAATGGTTCATTATCAGGGAGTATCATCCTTAATCTTTGTTTTACAAATGAAGGCTCAGAGACATATTTTTTTTCAGAAAGTCCATTTAGAATAGAAGCTAACTCTTTTATGTTTTTTATCCCGTATAATTCTCCGCTAGATAAATTAGTTAATTTTAATAACTTTTGAGCTTGATCAGAATAGGGTGATCCTATTAGAACGGTATCAATGAAAAAAGGCATATCTTTTACTTTCTTAATAAGTTCTTCCAGAGCCGGAAGATAAGCATCAGGGATTTCATAAGCACCATCATCGAGTAAAATTATAAGACGGAATATCTTTTCTGATATTTTTTTATATACTTCAATAATGAATGTGATCGCTATAAATATCCCTCCTGCAATATTAGGAGTTGTTATATCCTTACTTAGTAATTTTAGCGTACTTAAAATATATTCTGGATCGAATGTGAAGTGATCTAAATAATTTGGACCGTCCTTCAAAAATAAAATAAGATTAAATCGATCAGATGGATCGATCGCTTGTTTATTCTTCATAAATTCCGCAATAGCGTCAGAAACATTTTTGAGTTTTGTAACTTCTGGCGTAAAACCATAAAAAATAAGACAATCTTCGCTTTTTTTAATTTCCATGCTAGCACTTCAAAACTGCAGAATCTTTTTACATATGTTATTTAATATTAAATTCGTGTTAGAATTAATAAGTTTAAGGGATTAGCAAAATGCATTTAACTAGAAAATAATTTTCAATTTAAAACTATAAATTAAGCCATTTAAATTAAATGAACTTTCAAATTCTTAGAATAAATTTTTTATAAAAATATACTTTCTACAATTTAAGTTAATTTAAAATATCGAAGGATATTATTAAACGTTTATACATCTACAAATATTTTACGCTAATGTAGGAAATCACTGCTTAAACTATTTAAAAATGAGGGAAAAACTTGCAGATTTATCGATTAAAAATTAATAAGAACATCTGTATTGGCTGTAATGACTGCGTTGTGAGTTGTCCACTCAACTTCCAGCAGTTAAAGGAAAAAGGCTATTTAACTAAAGAAAATGCGGTTGTCTTAGTCAAAAATGGAATGGCTTATGATATATATGTTGAGGGTAGAGATGTAAATTGTGATGGATGTGGTGTTTGCCTAAGATATTGTCCTGTTGATGCGATTGAATTACATTTAGTTGAAATTAAATGAGGTAAAGAACATGTCATTTCCAAAAATAACAAGATCAATCAGTAAAGAAATTGAACATGTAAAAGTTCAATTCCTTAAAGAAAGTTTAGAGCTAATTTTAGATAGAACTAAGTGCGTTGGCTGCGGAACCTGTGCTAGAGTTTGCCCGAAGGATGCTATTTCGAGAGGTCCAGTTGCTGCAGCCCGTCGTTTCCCTAATTTAGAAGATATTATTCCAGAGATATATGATCCCAAGAAATGTGTTTTTTGTGGAACTTGTGTTGTAATGTGCCCATTTAGTGCACTGACGCTCAAGAAAGATGGAGAATTGATTGAATTAAATGATATTCAAATTGTTAAAGAAAATGTAGTACCTAAAATTGAATTTGAAGCAAAAAAAATAACTGATAATTTCGGAATAGAAAGAATCGCGAAAATTTATGCCGATGGTGAGGTTAGCATTATAGATAATGAATGTGCTGGAGGTTGTGACGCCTGCGCGGATGTATGTCCAAGTGGTGCTATAACGATGCCAGAAAAATCAGATAAAGGATGGGAAACTGTCCCAAATGTGGTTGTTGATCCAGAGAAATGCATTTTCTGCGGTTCTTGTGATAATGCTTGCCCAACTGGAGCTGTAAAATTGAAAATAACAGGTATTAAGACTTCGGGAGAGTTCAGTAAGCTATTTTGGGAACCTCTTGTAGAACGATTAAAAACTTTAAGATGGAGTGAAACGAAGGAGGAGGGATAAAATGAGTATTAATAATTTAATTTTAATAACTTGTCGTACAATTAATCAAGGTGTTGCACTTGAAGGTGGTAAAAATACAAAAGAAAATGTTAGAGCTGCAGGATTATGCGCATTTGATAAAGCAGATTTTAAAAAATTAGACTGTCTTGTTGGAACACCAGTTAAAGTTATAACTGATCATGGTGAAGTTGTTGTTTATTCCACAATTTCCGAAGAAGGCCCTCACCCAGGTATCATTTTTATACCAATGGGTCCATGGGCAAATCAAGTGGTGAATCCTGATTCTCAATCATGTGGCACCCCTACTTATAAAGGAATGAAAGCAAGAGTAGAGGCAGTGCCAAGTGGAAAAGTGTTTGATGCAGTAAATTTAATAAACTTATTGAGGGAAGCATAAATATGGCCGCTAAAAATATTAAAACCGTTACGAATGTTATTTGCCCCTTCTGTGGGACTTTATGCGATGATCTTGAAGTAGACATTGATACAAAAGAACAAAAGGTTATAGAAGTACGTAATGGATGCCAAATAGGGACAAAGAAATATTTTGCTTCAAATCCAAGTGAACATAGATATGATAGACCCCTCATTAAGGATAATGGAGCCTATAAGGAAGTATCTTGGGATGAAGCGATTAATAAAGCGGCAGAAATTTTAATTAATACGAAAAGGCCTCTACTATATGGTTTTTCTAGTACTGAATGCGAGGCACAAGGTAAAGGTGTAGAATTAGCAGAGATACTAGGAGGAGTTTTAGATAACACCGCATCAGTATGTCATGGTCCTTCATTACTAGCAATTCAAGACGTAGGTGCTCCTACATCAACCTTAGGTGAATATAAAAACAGAGCGGACTTAGTAATATTTTGGGGGAGTAACCCTGTCCATGCACATCCTAGACACTTAGGAAGATATAGTGATTTTGTTCGCGGTTATTTTAGAAAGGATGGTACTCATGACAGACTTTTAGTTGTGGTTGACCCTAGAAATACTAATACAGCTCAATTAGCTGATATGCACATACAAATAAACCCTAACGAAGATTATGAACTAATTAATGCTATTAGAGCAACATTAAGAGGCGTAGAATTAGATTATGATGAGATATCAGGTGTTCCAAAAAATAAAATAATAGAATTAGTAAATGCCATGAAATCATGTAAATTTGGAGTGCTTTTTTTTGGCATGGGGCTTACTCAAACCCTTTCTCATCATAGAAATATTGATGCAGCTATTTGCCTCACACGTGAATTAAATGATCATACAAAATTTTTATTAACTCCTATGAGAGGACATTATAATGTTGCTGGGGCAAATCAAGTATTTACATGGAATACTGGTTATTCTTATTCAATAGATTTTTCTAAAGGATATCCCCGTTATAATCCAGGTGAATTTTCTGCGGTGGATGTTCTTCTAAGAGATGAAATTGATGCATCGCTAATTGTCGCTTCTGATCCAGCAAGTAATTTTCCAGCTGCTTCAGTAAGAAATATGTTCAAACATCCTCTAATCGCTATAGAACCTCATCACACTCCAACCTCCGTAAACGCCGATATTATATTACCTCCTGCAATTGCAGGAATTGAGTGTGACGGTACAGCTTATCGTATGGATAGTGTACCTTTAAGATTACGAAAAGTCAAAGAAGCTCCAGGAGAATGTCTTACAGATAAAGTAATCTTAGAGAAATTACTAGATGCAATAAAGAAAAAAAAAGGTGAATAGACTCATGGTAGAAATTAAATTAAAACTAAAGAAAAATCCTGAATTTCCATTAGAAGCTGAAACTATAACACCAGATAAATTTGCTGGAAAATCAGCAGCTGAGATAAGGAAACTAATAGTATATCATGGAAATGAAGAAAAGACAATTGGAGACTTTTTTGAGGTTTCTGGAAATGGAGGAGAAGTAAATGATACAAAAATTACAATTGATGGAGATCTCTCAGATATTAAAAGAATAGGTGAGAAAATGACTGGTGGTGAAATTATAATAAATGGTAATATTGGAATGCATGTGGGTAACAATATGTCTGGGGGAAAATTATTAGTTAATGGGAATGCTGATGATTGGGCTGGTGCTATGTTAAATGGTGGTGAATTAGAAATTACTGGTGATGCAGGAAATTATGTTGGTGCTGCTTATAGAGGTTTTTGGAAAGGAATGCAAAATGGAATAATTAAAGTTAAAGGTAAGATAGGTAATGAAGCTTTAACATGGGTAACTGGTTCAAAACCAGCAAAAAGATTTCCAACATTAATTTGTGGTGGTGCTGGTTCATTTTTAGGGATTCATGGTCATGGGGGGACAATAATTGTTGAGGGTGATTGCGATAGATGTATTGGAGCAGACCAAATACGAGGGACTATTGTTGTTAAAGGAAAAATTTCGAAAATACTTCCTTCCTATAAAAAACTTGGTGAAGTAAAAGAAATTGAACTAATGAACGGAGAAATTATTAAAGGAAAATATGTTGAATATAGCGGAGATCACTCTGTTGAGAAGAATCATTCTAAAATTGATAAAAAAACCGGGAAAATTTCAAATAGTTCAAATGGCAGATTATTTGTTATGGCATAACTATCTTTTTTCTACCAATTAATTTTTATAACTAACAATCTATTTTTATGATATGAGGAATAAATTAGGTGTAATTCTGTTAATTATTGGCGGAGCTTTAATGATTGCTAGTTCTACCATTGGTAGCATTGGAGTTTATGAATTTCTGCATCAATATGTTACAAATTTGATTCCCACGGAATTAGATTGGCTTAAACCAATTCTAAATACAGGCATTATAATCTTAAGATGGATTGCTGATCTTGGGGGAGGAGCAGTAATTATAGGTGCTATTTTTGTTGCACTTGGACGATATCGGCTGGGAAAATGGTTGACTAGTATTGGATTAACGTTTGGGACATTAGCACTAATTATTTGGTTAATTTCAAATGTTAGCTCATGGTTAGGAGTTACAGTTCCATATCTCGCTACACTTGAAACCTTTTTTACTTATAATACAGGTATGCAATTTGCGGGAGTGACTATTGCTATAATCGGAAAGAACCTTGCGAAAAAGCCTAAAAAACCTAAAGAAGAAGAAATAGAGGAAGCAGAAGGCGAGGCAGAATCTCCTTTACCATTTCAAAATATTTATTGTCCTGAATGCGGCGCTTCCCTACCATTTAACGCTGAGTTCTGTAGTGAATGTGGGCATACTATTGAAAGAACATAAATTCAACACTATTTTTTCTTAATTTTTTTAAAACCTTAATAAATTCTAAAGAGAAATTGTTAAATATTGATTTTTAATTCATAGAGTTTATGAAGACAAATTTGTTTACAGTTAAACCTTATGATGAATCCATTGGATTATCTTTAATTGTAGATTTATATAATCAAATGGCTAAATACTTAAATCCTGAAACAACATTCCATATAACTGAAGAACTTGCTCGGGTGTACTTAGGTCAAGAAACAGTATTTTCAAGAGATTACTTAATTTTTGAAAATAACCAAGGTAAATTTATTGCTTTTACTGGTTTATCGCTTACTCCAGGGGTTAAAGATTCTCATGTCGCTGTTTATGCAGTACTACCTGAATATATTGATTCAGAACTTCCTGAAGAATTAATTGATGCGACAATGGACCTTAAAAAGAAGTTAAATGTATCAACATTTTTATTTCAAACAATGGGAGATCTCTCAGCACCTTTTGATGAGAAATTAGAAAGTATGGGTTTTAGTCCAGTCAATTACACTTGGTCAATGCGCTTAGATGATTTCAATCTATTTTCACACCCAGGGATTCCAGAAGGTATTACTATTAAGACCTTAAAGGAGATGGAC
>JAEOTV010000123.1 GCA_016839635.1 Promethearchaeota archaeon
CCTCCATGTGTCACCAGTAGCTCAAAATCCTTGAGATTGGTTTCGAGATATTCAGCATTTAACCATTTAACATCGTTATCTTCTTTACTATAGACTAATAAGGATTTTACATTAATATTATCAACTGGAATCTTCTCGATTGATGTTAAGAGCTTTATATCATGCTCAAGACCAATTTTTCTTATACTCATCGGAACGGTCGTATCCAAAAGTTTTTTTACCCATCTCCTTCTCTCTTTATCATTTGAAACCAGATCAGTAAATTTCTTAATTCCTTCCTTATCAAGTAAAGTTTCCAGGCGGATTATACTCTTGAATATCATCTTGAAAGCTATTCTAGTAAATATTATTGTGATCCAGCTTAAGAAATCTTGTATTCTTTCACTCGTAAATAATTTCATCCAAAATGAATCTGATGCCTCACTTTGAGGCTCAAATACTGTACTAACACCAGCTTCCATCACTAGAGCATGAGTTCTCTCAGGGTATTTATTGGCAAAGTTGAGGGCAAGAGGACCACCGGCTGAGTATCCCATGACAACAACCTTATCGATTGCTAACTTGTCTAATAATTCCACATACTGATCAACTTGTTCCTCGTAAGATAAAGGAACAAAAGGTGTTCTTAGATACCCGGGCCTTGAAACAACGAGCAACGAATATCCTTCCTCAACTAAACTTTCAAGGAAGAATCCTTGGTCAATTCCTCCTGGTCCTCCATGCATAAAAAATAACACTGGTCCTTCTCCAGTTATTTTGTATTGGATTTTCCCCATCACTGTCTCCATTACATCTCCATCATCCATTACTCTAATTGCGGATTTTTTCCACCTCATAAAACCAAGCATCATAAGAATAATGAAAATTACTACTACAAGTAATATAATTACTATTGTTTGCATAGCGATACCTTTTATCTCAGATTAATAATGACTATCATTTAATTAGTAATTTATCTGTATATTTTTTTTCTCGATTTTCAGAAGTGTCCTTCTGAATCTTCTGTAGGTTCATCACTTTCACCACAATCATTATTTTCAAAATTCAATTAACTCAATTTTTTCAGATAAAAATTACTCCAAACATTATGAAGATACTTAATATTAATATTAGAACTTTCAATCTTATCGTGAAAAATCTATTTTTGACTTTCTTTACATATTCTCTATATTTTTCTTCAAATATGGGAAGTAATATCTTTTTTTCTTCATATATAGTAAGGAAATGAAAGAATAAGGAAAGAACAATAATAAAAGGAATTCCTATTAGTGAGCTTAGCATGAAAAAAAATGCCAGAATTATTAATATGAATCTAGATGTCATTGGATGCCTTATTTTAGAATAGTATCCTGATTCGAGAAGTTCTTTTGGTTGGTTTTTTGATTCATGAACTTGATTATTTATCATCACTATAACTATACACTGATAAAATGAAATAAAAAAAATTACGCCTCCAATGATAATATGAATAAGAAAGTAAAATGAAATACTAACAAACCAATTAAAAAGAGCAATATCCACAGATTTCCATAAAAAAAATTGCTGATATTCCGTCCTACTAAGTAATGTAACTATAAATGCCATAATAGTAATAAAGAAAGAAGTCATACCCAAAAGAATTTTAAATTTCTTCATTATGAAGGAAAATAATTTCTATTATCTTATAAATTATCCAAGATTTTTTCGTAATTCAATTTAGTAAAATTCCTTAAATAAGTGAGGGAATAGGATTAAGTCGGAGATATCGGTCAAATTTTATAATTCTTTTTTGTTTCCTTAAAAACCTTAATGATATGCTATTGTATTAAAATAAGTTAAGTTAAATTGATTGATCGCGAAACGGTTATCAACTGCGAATTTTATTTGGAATTTCTAAATCTTCTAATAATGGTATCATGAAATGATCGTAGTACACCTGGAATTTCAATATTTCACAAAGATTAATGTGTTAAAGCCTTTCAATATTAAATACCTCCTTATGGATGTTAAGGGTACGCTTAAAAAGTTTCAAATTTCGCATAATTAAATTAATCTATTCGAAGATTGTGATGAGTATGAATAAAAAAGTAAAATTTGCACTAATAGCATTTATTCCCCTTTTAGCAATCCTAGTTGCTATCATTCTACTCTTTTTATTAAATATTCTTGAGTTGTTTCACATCGTCTTAATAATTATAATAGTTCTCCCCTATGATATTGCTTTTTATGTTGAATATTCCTTAAAAGGAGAGTATGAAAGAGATGATCTTTCTGCATATGAATTAAATTTGATCCAAGAGAATAAAAATATTATCAAAACTATAGAGGTAATTATCATAAGCTTTTCTCTCCTTTTTGGTCTTTTTACCGCTATAGAATTTGATTTGCAAATAGAGGGGGTGCCAGCCCCTATGTTTAGTCTTCTTGGTCCACCCATCGGAGTAGATTTTTTTATGTCCACATTTGTTTATATTCAAGTTCAAGTTCTTGGAAAAGATGCTTATCTAACAGATGCAGAAATCGAAAATTTGACACTTGGTATTCAGAAAACCGATAAAATCAGGAACCTGATTTCAAAACTTCGCTTAGCTAACTTCACCAGAAAAGGTTGTTACTATTCATTATTTATTCAAATATGTCTAATCTATCCAACAGTAAGTTTTACTTTTAGTACTTAGCTTTTATATCGTTAATTTTTATAAAAATTAGTCTTTTTATTTCGTGAAATAACCGAAAATTAAAATTATGAATATTTTATATTGGACAAACAATTTATAAATTGTTGACAACTTAGGTTGGAGGTCGCGAGCACATAGATAAGGCGAAAAAAAAGAAAAGACAAAAATTAGTCGCTCTAAGGTACTTGCCTTTTCAGATTTCTATATCCAAAGATTAATAAAATTAGTATTGCAAAGAGGAAAATGATAATATTGCTGATTATTCTAACTTGAACATCAAAAGAAAAGAATTGCCCAAAAAAATTCACGCAAAAATGAAACAACATTGCCGATAAAATACTTCGATTGGTGTTATTAAATATTAACGTGTAAATGATGGAATGAGGGAAGATCATGATAAAAAACATCCAAAAGTCTATAGATAACAGACCAAGACTTTGTTGATAAGTCTCCCTGATAAAAAATAATGGCAAATGCCATATTCCCCAAAATAATCCAATAATTATACTTGAAATAAACGCAGTGTATTTGCTTTGCAATGGGTCTAGCACATAGCCACGCCAGCCGAATTCTTCTGCCAGTACTCCGATAATTAAAAAGCTAACAGAAAACAAAAAACTAGATAGAAAAATGGGATCAAATGTTATCCCAATGCCTTTGAATAGAATGGATATTCCACCTGCGATTAAAAGCGGAGTTAATGACAGTATTATGATTGCTCCATACCATTGATAGTTGATATGTTTAAAATCTCGAGATCTATACCAATAATCTTTTACTTCCTCTTTACTTTTGGTTAAATATGTTAATGAAATACCTATTATTGAAGGACCAAACCCTCCAAGAGCATAAAAGATTATTGTTGGAAAGAATGTAAAAACTTGATTTAAGAAAATCGCAATACTCCAAAAAAACCATGAAAACACGAAGGTTAAGAAGAAAAACATCCACGGACTAGAAAGGTCCAACTTAATTTTTCTCATAATAGCTTTTTATCATTTTTTTAATTTAAATGTTAGTAGAGCACTAGAAAAATATAATATTAAATTCTTCGTGAAACGGTTAGTATTTATAGAATTTGATAATTTAAGTAATACTTCATTTGGCAAATCAGAATCCTCAATATGAGTAACATGAATATTGAATTTAAGAATTTAAAATAGAATTTC